>NZ_JAGQBV010000003.1:0-96257 GCF_024345815.1 Cyanobium sp. HWJ4-Hawea
GTGCCCCTGGTGGTGCGTTCCAGCTGGGGCGAAGGGCCCGGCACCCTGCTCACCAGCAACCGCCGCCAGCCCCTGGGTCATGGGGGCCTGGAGCTGACCAAACCCGTCGATGGGGCAGAGCTGGAGAGCAACCAGGCCCTAATCGCCCTGGCCCATGTACCCGATAGCCCCGGGGTGGCGGCCCAACTGTTTGAAGCCCTCGGCAGCGCTGGGCTGAATGTGGACCTGATCGTGCAGGCCACCCACGAAGGCAGCACCAACGACATTGCCTTCACCCTGGCCGCAGATCAATTGGACCGGGCCCAGTTGGTGTGCCGGGAAGTGTTGGCGGCCTTGGGTGCTGATCCAGAACAGGGGGGCGCCCAACTGAGCGCTGAGTCGGGGCTGGCCAAATTGAGCATCTCCGGGGCCGGCATTCTTGGTCGCCCTGGCGTGGCGGCGCGCCTATTCGACACCCTGGCCAAAAGTGGCATCAACCTGCGCCTAATTGCCACCAGTGAGGTGAAGGTGAGCTGCCTGGTGGCCGGCCATCAGGGGCAGAAGGCGCTGCGCGCAGCAGCTGAAGTATTTGAGCTGGGCGAAAACCAATTGCGCCACAACCCCGCCCCCTCCCAGTTGGGTGAACCGGCCGTGCGCGGCGTGGCCCTCGACCGCGACCAGGCCCAGGTCGCCGTGCGGCGCCTACCGGATCGACCTGGCACTGCAGCCGCCGTTTGCCGAGCCATGGCCGATGCCCAAATCAGCCTCGATGCGATTGTCCAATCGGAACGCACCCATGGCAGCGGCGAGCAACTCAGCCGCGACATGAGCTTCACCCTGCGCAAGGAAGATCTGGGCCGAGCCGAAGTTGCCCTCAAGGCCCTTCTCAAGCAATGGCCCGGTGCCCGCTTTGAGCAGGGGGCAGCGATCGCCAGGATCAGTGCCGTCGGAGCGGGAATGCCCTGCACTCCAGGTACGGCCGCCAAGATGTTTAGGGCCCTGGCTGCAGAAAAGATCAACATCGAGCTGATCGCCACCAGCGAAATTCGCACCAGTTGTGTGGTGCCAGAGGCCGACGGCGTCAGGGCCCTCCAGGCGGTGCACGCAGCCTTCGGCCTGGGTGGGGAAATCCAGCACCAGGCCAAGGGCTCGGAATCACCCCTCGAGCAAACCGCCTAGTTAGCTCCTGCCTATTTGGTGGCGGGCTGGTTAGCTCCTGCCTGCTGGGGACTGACATCCACGAGCACCATGCCATCGCGGCCCCAGCCGGATACCGGCAACAAGCTGGGGGCACCTGGAGCGGGGGCAGCCAGGGAGCCGGCGGCAAAGGTGCCATTAACCCAGGCCAGAATCAGGGGCGCCAACACGGGCAACTTGGCGGTGCTCTTGGCGAGCGGAGCCCGCAGGTTGAAGTGGTCGCCACCTTGTACAAGCACCAGGCGATGACCAAGGGCCGGAGACTGGGAAAAGACTGCCAGGGCCTCTGGATCGGGCGGCACCACCCAATCCTTGCTGCCGCTAACGAGCAACACCCGGGCCTGGATCTCCTTGGCCGCATCCGGATCAAACAACAAGCCAATGGGGGGGCTCACCGCAATCACCGATGTGACCCGTGGATCCGCCTGGGAAGGCGAATCAGCCACGGAGACAAAGCTGCACTGGAGGATCCAGCTGAAGTTGCGATCGGAGCCGGTTAGATCACCACAGTTCTTTTGCAAGGGCTCTGCCCTAGAACGCCCGCCAGCCAATTGAAGGGCGGTGATTGCCCCCCAGGAGTGGCCCACCACCACAGTGGATTTCACCTGAACCCCATTCAAGCGAGGCAGTTTTCCCGCCTCAATTGCATCGAGCACCGCGCTCACATCCATCGGCCGCAGGCGCAACTCCTGGGGCGTGGGGGGCGGCGATTCACCGGCGAGCATGGCCCGTTGCTGATCCTGATCACTGCCGGGATGGACGGGCAGCACCACGGTGTAGCCATAGCTGGCCAGGTGGCGAGCCCAGCCCTCAAAGTTCTTCGGTGAATCCCAAAGCCCATGGGAAATCACCACTAGCCGGCCATTGGGCGATTTAGACGGCTGGATCACCACTAAAGAGAGCGGGACAGATCGATGGTTAACCACCAGATCCAACTCCCGAAGCTCCACGACTGCAGGACCCGGCTTACTGAACCCAGGTGTGGCTGCCACAGGAGGCAGACTTGTTAACAATTTATTGGTGAGCTCACGCTGCTGGGCGTTGCGGTTCATCGCCCGCACAACCAGGGGCAAATTGATGCGGATTGCTTGGCCCGGCAGTGCCTGCAGCAGGGAATAAAATGTAATCTTGCCGCCTACTGATGCCTTGTCAATAACATTTGCCAGCACATCCGCTGAAATATCCTTAGTCTTAAAACCTTCCAGTTCTCCCAGGGAGGAAAGCACCAAAATCACCTGCTGCAACAGGGGTGAGCCGGAATCCTTATCAAAAGCACCCTCACTTAGGGGCAGGGGATTGTGGAGAACCTGGATCAACTGCCTGCCAATTGAGCCATTTAGTGCCCTATCTAAATCGGCAAGATCACTTTTACCCGCAAGCAGTGCCTTGGGATCGGCCAACTCGGAAAGGGGAATGGCGTAGGTCTCCCCTGAAAATGGAGCCACCAAATCCACCCGCTCGACGGCCAGGCCAGGCCTTGCAAGCGGAACAACCGAAAGGGCTGCCAGCATGCCCGGCAAGGCAAGCAAAGCTCCTGCCGAACAGGCGGCCGAAAGA
Organism: Cyanobium sp. HWJ4-Hawea; assembly: GCF_024345815.1. Classification (NCBI taxonomy): domain Bacteria; kingdom Bacillati; phylum Cyanobacteriota; class Cyanophyceae; order Synechococcales; family Prochlorococcaceae; genus Cyanobium; species Cyanobium sp. HWJ4-Hawea. Next base: position 2,734 of record NZ_JAGQBV010000003.1, read on the forward strand.
CGATTCAGATTGCGATTAAGCTTGAGACGGAGTTTGCGATTAAGCGTTTGCACTGCGGTGCCGCAAGGCCTGAAGAAATTATCTTCTAATTTTAGCACTTGCCAACTAATTTTTGGCGCAGTGTTTTGATTTTGTCGCGCAGATTCGCCGCATCCTCAAACTCAAGATTCTTGGCGGCAGCCTTCATCTTCTCCTCCAACTGTTGGATTAGCTCGGGCAGGGCATCCAGGGGCACCAGGTTGTATTCGGCCCTATCGACAACTGGTTCAACCTGCTCGTCGTTGAGGCGGCGGGAAACTTCCAAAAACGACAAAATTGAATTGCCCGCCCGCTTGCCCGCTGGGCTTGGGGTGATGCCGTGCTTGACGTTGTAGGCATGCTGAATTGCCCGGCGGCGCTCCGTTTCTGAAATCGCCTTGGCCATCGAATCGGTGAGATTGTCGCCATAGAGCAGGGCCTTGCCATCAACGTGGCGGGCAGCACGGCCAATCGTTTGGATTAGGGAGCGCTCGGCCCTTAGAAAGCCTTCCTTATCCGCATCCAGAATCGCCACCAACGAAACCTCGGGCAGGTCCAGGCCTTCACGCAGCAGGTTCACACCCACCAGCACGTCGTATTCACCATTGCGTAGATCCTGGATGATCTCAATGCGCTCCAGGGAGTGAATTTCAGAGTGCAAGTAACGCACCCTGACCCCATTTTCCGCCAGGTAGTCGGTAAGGTCTTCCGCCATGCGCTTGGTCAGGGTCGTCACCAAAACCCGCTCCTGCCGATCAGAGCGCTCGCGGATTTCACCGAGTAGATCGTCTACCTGGCCATCGGTGGGGCGCACCTCCACAATCGGATCCAGCACCCCGGTAGGCCTAATCACCTGCTCCACTATCTGGCCCTTACTCTGCGCCATCTCCCAATTACCAGGGGTGGCACTTACAAAGATTGTCTGACCGGCTTTCTGCCAAAATTCATCACCTTTTAAGGGACGATTATCTGCAGCACTGGGTAAACGGAAGCCGTGCTCAATCAGCACCCCCTTGCGGGATTGGTCGCCGTTGTACATCGCCTGCAATTGGGAGCAGGTGACATGGCTTTCATCCACCACCAAAAGCCAATCCTTAGGGAAATAATCAATCAAACATTCCGGTGGCGTGCCAGCCTCTCGACCCGTTAAATGGCGGGCGTAGTTTTCAACCCCATTGCAATAGCCCACCTGCTCCAACATTTCGAGGTCGTAGGTGGTGCGCTGCTCCAGTCGTTGGGCCTCCAGCAGGCGCCCCTGGCCCTGGAGCAGTTCTAGGCGCGCCTTGAGCTCTGAGCGGATCGCCTTAATGGCATCACCCAGCCGCTCCTTGGGGGTCACAAAGTGCTTGGCCGGGTAAATATTGATGGCATCCATGCTCTGCAGAATTTCGCCGGTGGTGGGGTCCACGTAGCGAATCGCCTCAACCTCATCACCAAAGAGCTCAATGCGCACCAGCCGATCTTCATAGGCCGGGCCAATCTCGAGCACATCCCCCCGCACCCGAAAACGGCCCCGAGTGATCTCCAGATCATTGCGAGAGTATTGATTATTGACTAAATCCCTGAGGGAGCCCCGCAGATTTAGGGTGGATCCCACCTCAAATTTGACCGCAGCTTTTAGGTATTCTGAAGGAATTCCCAAACCGTATATACAACTAATTGAGGCCACCACAATCACATCCTTACGCTCAAATAACGACCGCGTCGCCGAGTGGCGCAGCATGTCTATTTCTTCGTTGATTGAAGCTGTTTTAGCGATATAGGTGTCCGAGACGGGCACATAGGCCTCGGGCTGGTAGTAGTCGTAGTAGGAAATAAAATATTCAACGGCATTGTTTGGGAAAAATTCCCGCAGCTCATTGCAGAGCTGGGCCGCCAGGGTTTTGTTGTGGGCCAAGACCAAGGTGGGGCGCCCGGTTTGGGCGATCACATTGGCAATCGAAAAGGTCTTGCCAGTGCCCGTTGCACCCAAAAGCGTTTGGTAGCGCTCGCCTTGATTGACGCCAGCAACCATCGCCTTAATGGCGCTGGGCTGGTCGCCCTTGGGCTCGTAGGGGGCGTGGAGTTGGAAGGGGACCATGGCCCCCATTCTCATGGGGCCACAGCCACCATGCGAGGCAGGGATTCCCGCAGCCCACGCACCACCGCCAGCATCGCCAATTCATCCTGGAGGCGGTTCACCGCCGAACCCACGCCCACGCCAGCAGCGCCGGAGGCAATCGCCATCGGTGCCGTGACAGCCGAGAGGCCGGAAGCACAGAGCACCGGATTGGCCAGATCGGCGGCCCGCAGGGCAGAACTAATGGCATGGGATGCCGCCAGGGTGGGGGCGGCCTTCTCAATCAGGCCCAGGCTGCCGGCGCTGAGGGGTTTGGCACTGGTGCCGCCCTCAGTTTGGATGATGTCGGCGCCGGCCTGGATCAGGTCGATCGCCAACTGCTCCTGCTGATCGAGGGGCAGCACGTGGGGCACGGTCACGCTGAGCACCACATCGGGCAGGAGCTCCCGGGTGCGGCGGGTAATGGCCAACACCTCTGGGGCATCGAAGATGCGACCGAGGGGATAGAAGGCGTCGTAATTGCCGATTTCCACCAGGGCAGCGCCAGCAGCCACCGCTGCGGGGAATAGCTCGGGATCCACCGCCGACACGCAGATCGGCAGGCCGCTCTCAGCCGCAGCCAAACGAACCAGCTCGGGGTCACAGGCCACGTCGATCAGGTCTGCCCCACCAAGCCCTGCCGCCCGGCTAATCCGCTGCACAGAAGAGGCATCAAAATTGGTGAGGCCGGCAATCACCTTGAGCAGGCGGCGCTCAGCCAGGGCGGCTTGCAACTGGCTGGAGAGGCGATCAAAGCGCGACATGGAAGGCCTGGATTAATGAATTGATTCTCCCATTGGATGGGGTTAATCAAAACTGCCGGCAAAGATGCATCGATGATAGAAAGCATTCCCGATCCGGCCACCCTGGAGCGATGAGCGCCCGCTGGAGCCCCGATCACCTGCGTCTGCACCGGCTCTTGCTGCGCCGCCCCAAGCTCTTGCCGCAGGGGGCCCGGCTACTGGTGGCCGTTTCCGGCGGCCAGGATTCGATGGCCCTAACCGCCCTACTGCAAGACCTCAGGCGTCTCCATGGCTGGGAGCTGGGCCTTTGGCATGGCGACCATCGCTGGCGGCCCCAATCAAGGGAAGTTGCAGCCGAATTGGCCCTCTGGGCCCAAGGGCAAGGGCTGCCCCTCGAAATCGATGGCTGGGCCGCACCCCAGCTAAATGAATCCGCCGCCCGCAACTGGCGCTACGGCTGCCTGGCCAGGCGCGCCCAGGCCTGGAGATGCGGCCATGTGCTGACGGCCCACACCGCCAGCGATCGGGCCGAAACCCTGCTGATGCACGCCTCCAGGGGCAGTCATCGCCGCGGCCTGGCCAGCCTGGGCTGGTGCAGGGAGCTGGTGCCAGCCCAAGCCCAAACCCAGGGCCAAGCCCAAGTTCAAGGCCAAGCCCAACCCAACGCCGCCAGGATTTGGCTGGTGAGACCACTGCTGCACTTTTCGCGGCAAGACACAGCACGCATCTGCCAGGAGCTGGCCCTGCCGATCTGGTTAGATCCCTCCAATGACGATCTAACCCTGAGCCGCAATCGAATTCGCAGCCAGGTGTTGCCCGTGCTCGAAGCGCTCCACCCAGGCGCCAGCCAACGGATCAGTGCCCTGGGCGAGCGAATCGCGGAAGAGCAAATCTGCACAACGGAGTTGGTTGGGCTGGCCCTAGCCAGCCTGCGGGCCCCCACAGGCATTGCCCTGCTGCGCCGGCAGCTCACCCAACTGGCACCAGCCACCCAGCGCCAGCTGTTGCAACATTGGCTGGAAAGCCATAGCGGCCACGGCCTGGGCGCTGCCCAGCTCAGCGAGCTGGTGCTTCGCCTCGCGCCAGGGCGGGGGCCAGGCCAACTGGATTTGCAGGGGGGCTGGCAATTGGCCTGGAACCGGGAGCAGCTGGACCTGGCGCCTCCAGGACCTGCCCAAACCCCCTAGTCATGGTTTTAATTAATCCCATAATCCCTCCGGCACCAGCGAGGAGCAGCCCTTCGTGGAGATCAACCAGCAGCGCTATGCCCAGTTGGAGAAGCTCTACAGCTCGGGCCAATGGGCCGAGCTTGAGGCCTCTGTTGGGGAGTGGCTGCAGGAAAAAGATCTGGCCAGTTGGCGCCCAAGGCTCCTGCTGCTGATGGGTCACAGCCGGCTCTATGGCAGCCAGGATCCTGCTGGCGCAGCCGATTTCTACGACCAGGTTTTAGCCAGCTCCAGTGGCGAACAAGCCAGCCTTTGGCGGGAGATCGCCACAGCCGGCCTAAGCGACTGCCAAAAAGCCATGCCAGTTCCAAAAGCAGATGGCCTGGCCCCAATTAGCCAGCCAAATCCAAACGAAACAGACGAGTTGGCAAAGGGGCTACTGCGGGTAATGATTGAGGCCAACCCCCCGCAGCAACAGCTCCCCAATTAACCAGCTGCAGCTGAGCGGCGGCGCCGGATGCGACCGGCGGGCTCGAGCTCGGGTTCGGGCTCTGGTGCCTGTTTGGCCACCACAGGAGCCGCCACCACCACAGGGGCAGGCGGAGCAATCACGGCAGTGGCAGCTGCACCGTTGGAAAGGGGGGCAGCATCTGAAGCAGCTGGAGCCGCTTGCCGTTGGGGTGCGGCGGGCCGGCCGTTGTCATCGCGAACCGCATCGCGGCCGCCATCCCTGCCGCCGCGACCCCGGGGTGCGGGGCGGCTATCGGGCTCAGCATCGGCACGACCCTTGTAGGCCGGGGTGCCGGCGGGGGCAGGTTGCACCAGGCAAATAATCAGGGGCTCCACCTGCAGTTCGCGGCGCAACCGGCGCTGGAGGCCCACCTCCACTTCCCGTTGGACGCCCACCCAATCCACATCGGGGGCCTTGCCACCGGTGTTGCGGCAAAGCTGGCTCCAGCGATTTTCGAGCACCCAGCCAATTTCCCGCTCGGCCCAGAGCGAAAGCTTGCGGGCATCGGCGCTGGTGACCACACCCCGCAGGTTCACCCGGGGCGGGGCGGCCATCACGCCATCGGTGCTGATCACCGCCAACAGGGTGATCACGCCATCTTCCGCCAGTTGCTGGCGCTCCTTGAGCACCCTGGCGTCAACGATGCCGTTGCGGGATGCATCAAGCAGCTCAATACCGGCCTTAACCGGATCGCCCTTGGTGATCGAATCGGGGCTGAGCTCGACCACATCGCCGTTGTCGATGATCAGGATGTTGTCGGCAGGCACGCCCAGGGATTGGGCGGTTTTGCTGTGGGCCACGAGCATGCGGTGCTCGCCGTGCACTGGCACGAAGTACTTGGGCTTGGTGAGGGCCAGCATCAACTTCTGGTCTTCCTGGAAGCCATGGCCTGAAACGTGGATGCCCTCGCCCTTGCCATAGACAACCTTGGCGCCGAGCATCATCAGGCGATCGATCGTGTTCACCACCGAGATGGTGTTCCCGGGGATCGGGCTGGCCGAGAAGATGATCGTGTCGGTGGATTTCACCTGCACCTGGGGGTGCTCGCCACGGGAAATCCGGCTCAGGGCCGCCAGCGGTTCACCCTGGCTGCCGGTCATCAGCAACAGGGTCTCGCGGTCGGGCAGGTCCCGGATCTGCTTAATCGGCACAAATAGGTCGTCAGGGGCACGCATGTAGCCCAACTCCCGCGCCTTGGCGATCACGTTGAGCATCGAGCGGCCCAAGAGGCCCACCTTGCGGCCGTTCTTAAGCGCCAACTCGAGGATCATCGCCACGCGATGGATCGAGCTGGCAAAGGTGGTGATGATCACCCGGCCCTCAGCCTGGGAGATGTGGCGATCCAGGCAGGGGAACACCGAGCGCTCCGGCGGGCAGAAGCCAGGTACTTCCGAGTTGGTGGAGTCGGAGAACAGGCACAGCACCCCCTGTTCGCCGTAATGGGCCAGGCGGGCCATGTCGAAGTATTCGCCATCGACCGGGGTGTGGTCGAACTTGAAGTCACCGGTGAAGATCACCGTTCCCACTGGGGTGGTGATGGCCAGCGAGAAGCTGTCGGCCATCGAGTGGGTGTTGCGGATGAACTCCACGGAAAAGTGCTGGCCCACCTTCACCACATCGCGGGGTGCGACGGTTTGGAGGATGGTGCGATCCATCACACCGGCCTCCTCCATTTTTCCGGTGAGCATCGCCAGGGCCAGGCGGGGCCCATGGATCACGGGGATGCTGAAGTTCTTGAGGTGGTGGGCAATGCCACCGATGTGATCTTCGTGACCGTGGGTCACGATCATGCCGCGAATGCGCTTCTGGTTCTCGCGCAGGTAGCTGGTGTCGGGCATCACGACGTTTACGCCGTGCATGCCATCACTGGGGAAAGCCAGGCCGGCATCCACCAGCATGATGTCGTCGCCGTACTCGAACACACAGGTGTTCTTGCCGATCTCATGCAGGCCGCCGAGGGGAATGACCCTTAGGGCAGGTTTCTTGGTGATGGCGTTGGAACTGGTCATGAAGGGGGGGGTAAAAAAGGGAAAAATCTCGGAGCTTTAAAAAACAGACCGTCGAAGGACAGTCAGGACAACAGCCTTGGCGTCATGTGGGACGCAGGGCGGCCAGGGTGGAGGTCAGTCGTTTTCTCACGTCGGCTTCGGCAGAAATCAAGGGAAGACGGGGGGCACCCACCGGCCAGCCACTGAGCTCGAGGGCTGCTTTCACGGGGATCGGGTTGGTAGTACAAAACAGGGCCTTGCCCAGGGGCAGCAACTGCTCATGTAGGGCTAGGGCGCCGGCCAAGTCGCCGGCGAAAAAGGCAGCAACCATGGCGCTGATCTGGGGCCCCACCAGGTGGCTGGCCACGCTGACCACACCGACGGCGCCCACGGCCAGCATCGGCAGGGTGAGGGCGTCATCACCGCTGTAAATCGCCAGGCGATCGCCACAGAGGGCCCGCAAGGCGCTCACTTCCTCGGTGGTGCCGCTGGCTGCCTTGAAGCTGACCACATTGGGACAGTCGAGCAGGCGGGCGGTCGTTTCTGGGGCCAGGCTGGCGCCGGTGCGGCCAGGAATGTTGTAGAGCATCAGCGACAAGCCTGGGGCTGCCTCGGCGATGGCTCGGAAATGGGCCTCAAGGCCTGCCTGGGGGGGCTTGTTGTAGTAGGGCACCACCACCAGGGCACCATCGGCCCCCAGGGAAGCCGCCTTCTGGGTGGCCTCCACCGCCTCTGCGGTGCAGTTGCTGCCGCTGCCCGCCACCAACTTGGCCCGACTTCCCACGGCCCCCTTCACGGCGGCAAACAGCTCGTGTTGCTCCTGCCAGCTGAGGGTGGGCGATTCGCCAGTGGTGCCGCAAAGCACCAGGCCATCGGAACCGTTGTCGACCAAATGGACAGCCAGCCGGGCCGCCAAATCGAGATCCAGGGATCCATCGGCGGCGAAGGGGGTCACCATGGCGGTGACTACCCGGCCAAAGGGGGCGTTTAGCCAGGGCTGTTGGCTGGCGCTACTCAAGCGACACCTCCGGCGGCTGGCGGTCCTGCGATCAACAGTTCGGCAATTTGGATGGCGTTTAGGGCCGCACCCTTGCGGATCTGGTCGCCGCAGAGCCAGAGCTCCAGGGCATTGGGGTCACTGAGGTCCTGGCGGATCCGACCCACGGCCACCGGATCGCGGCCGGTCACGTCGGTGGGCATCGGAAAGCGGTTGGCTTCGAAGTCATCGCGCAACTCGACACCAGGGGCCTGGGCCAATAGGGCCCGAGCTTCTGAAACCGGGAAGGGCTCCTCAAATTCAATATTTACGGCTTCTGAATGGGCCCGCAGCACCGGCACCCGCACGCAGGTGGCCGATAGCCGCAATTCGGGCAGCCCCATGATCTTGCGGGTTTCATGGAGCATCTTGAGCTCCTCCTCGCAGTAGCCATTGGGCTGCAGGGGCGAGTTGTGCAGAAACAGGTTGAAGGCCAGGGAATGGGGCAGCACTGAGCTGATCGGTTCACCGCCATCGAGCACGGTGCGGCTAAGGCTGCGCAGCTCCTCCATGGCCCTTGCTCCAGCCCCACTGGCCGACTGATAGGTACTCACCACCACTCGCCGGATCGCCCGCCTGGCGGCAAGGGGCGCCAGGGCCAAGGTGAGCAGGATTGTCGTGCAGTTGGGGTTGGCAATGATGCCGCCGTGGCCAAAGGCGGCCTCCGGGTTCACCTCAGGCACCACCAGGGGCACCGCCGGATCCATCCGAAAGGCACTGGAGTTGTCGATCACCACGGCACCGGCCTGGGCCGCAATCGGGGCCCACTGCTTGGAGGCCGCCCCACCCGCGGAGGCCAACACCAGATCCACCCCCTCAAATAGGGCCTGGTCGGCCACCTGCAGGGTGAACTCCTGGCCCTGCCAGGCCAGCTTTTGGCCGGCCGAGCGGGGCGAGGCCAGGGGAATCAATTCCGCCACGGGAAAGCTGCGCTCTGCCAGCAGCTCCAACAACTCCTGGCCCACCGCACCGGTGGCACCAAGGATGGCCACCCGCAGGGGTCGCTTAGGCAGGGTTGTGGATAGGGGGGAAGGGGCGGTCTGGGCGGCGGTCAAGGGGAGTGAAAGGAAATCAAAGCTTTGGTTTAGGGGCGGGCCATGGAACCTGGATGGAAAACGGACTTTGCATCTTGCCCGTTTCAACAGCTAATTGGTACCTATTGCCTTCTTTCTGCGCCAAGCAAACCTTAGCCGAGCCCAGGCTGGTCAAAGGGGTGGAACGGTCACTTTCTAGGATCGGGGGCTGACTACCTATGCCCATGAGCCCTGCTGCTGCCAAATCCACCGCCAAGACTGCCAGTTTGGCCAAAACTGCCAGTTTGAAGGTGAAGGCCAGCTCCCGTCCGGGCAGCCGCATGGCCCTTGAAGTGGCGATTCCGGGTGAGCGCAGCCAGGCCAGCTACGAGGCGGCAGTCGCAAAATTGAGCCGCAGCGTCAAGTTGCCAGGTTTTCGCCAGGGCAAGGTGCCCAAGGCGGTGCTGCTGCAGCAAATCGGCCCCCTGCGGATTCGGGCCACCGCCCTGGAAGACCTGGTGGATGAGGCGTGCCGCGATGCCCTCGCACAGGAGACCGTGGCAGCGATCGGCCGGCCCGAGCTGAGCGAAGGATTTGAGGTGGTACTGGAGCGCTTTGCCCCCGGCAGCGACCTCACCATCACCCTGGAGCTCGATGTCGAGCCCACACCCAAGCTGAAGACCACCAAGGGGCTTAAGGCCGAGGCCGAAGGCGTTAACTACGACCCTGCCAAGGTTGATGAACTGATCGAGCAATCCCGCAAACAAATGGCGGCCCTGGTGCCCGTGGAGGGCAGGCCCGCCCAGGCCGCCGACGTGGCGGTGCTCAGCTTCAGCGGCACTTATTTAGATACGAAAGAAGCCATCAGCGGTGGCAGCAGCGACGCCATGGAAGTGGAGCTGGAGGAAGGCCGGATGATCCCTGGCTTCGTGGAGGGGGTAATCGGCATGGCGATTGGCGACAACAAAACAATCGAATGCGAATTCCCCGAGAGCTACCCCCAGGAGGAGTCGGCCGGCCGCAAGGCCAGCTTTGAGATCAGCCTCAAGGAGCTCAAGGCCCGGGAACTGCCAGCGCTCGACGACACCTTTGCCCAACAGGCCAGCGACAAGGCCAGCCTGGCCGAACTGCGCACCGACCTGGAGGCCCGCCTCAAGGACGACAGCGAGCGCCGCGCCAAGACCAACCGCCACGATGCCCTGCTCAACGCCCTGGTGGAGGAGCTGGAGGTGGAGCTGCCCGAGACCCTGGTGCAGCAAGAAATCCGCAACCTGATCGAACAAACCGCTGGCCAAATTGCCCAGCAGGGCATGGATGTGAAAAAACTGTTCACCCCCGACCTGGTGCGCAGCCTGATGGACACCTCCCGCCCCGAGGCTGAGCAGCGTCTCAAGCGCAGCTTGGCCCTCAAGGCCCTGGCCAGCGCCGAAAAAATCGAGGTGGATGCCAAGGATCTGGAGGCCAAGATCAAGGAGGTCAGCCGCGGCATCAGCAAGGAGGGCAACATCGACCCTGAGCGCCTGAGGCTGGCCGTGGCCGACGACCTGCTGCAGGAGAAATTGCTGGATTGGCTGGAAGCCAACAGCACCATCACCGAAAAGGCTCCCGCCAATAGATTGGAGTCACAACCAAGCATCAGCGCGTGATCGAAGCCAACTCGCCCACGGCACTGCGCCACCATCCGATCCACAACCACTGGAGTCCCAGTGGTAGCCCGGGGATCCTGCCCACGGTGGTGGAGCAATCGGGCAAGGGTGACCGGGCCTTTGATATCTATTCGCGCCTGCTGCGCGAGCGGATCATCTTTATGGGCACCGGCATCGACGACGCCGTGGCCGATGCCGTGGTGGCCCAGCTGCTTTTTCTCGAGGCTGAAGATCCCGAGAAGGACATCCAGATCTACATCAACTCACCCGGTGGCTCTGTAACCGCCGGGCTGGCGATCTACGACACCATGCAGCAGGTCGCCCCTGACGTGGTGACCATCTGCTACGGCCTGGCGGCCAGCATGGGCGCCTTCCTGCTTTCAGGAGGCACAAAGGGCAAGCGCCTGGCCCTGCCCAACGCCCGGATCATGATCCACCAGCCCCTTGGCGGGGCCCAGGGCCAGGCCGTTGACATCGAAATCCAGGCCAAGGAAATCCTCTACCTAAAAGACACCCTGAATGGGCTGATGGCGGAGCACACCGGCCAACCCCTGGACAAAATTGCAGAAGACACCGACCGCGACTACTTCCTTTCTCCGGCAGAAGCGGTTGAATACGGCCTGATCGACCAAGTGGTGACCGACACCTCTCCGGTTTGATCGTTAAGGACGGCTGACGAACCCCAGGTTTGGGTCGATCCTGATCACAACGATCCTGATCTCCTGGCTCACCTGCCCCGCAGCCCCCGCCGATGGCCAAATTTGACGCCCACCTGAAATGCTCGTTCTGCGGCAAATCGCAGGAACAGGTGCGCAAATTGATTGCGGGCCCTGGGGTTTATATCTGCGATGAATGCATCGATCTCTGCAACGAGATCCTGGATGAGGAGTTGGTAGACGGCCAAGCAAACACCGGCTCCAGCGGCCGCACCCAGGCGGAACAGGGCCGCAGCAAGGCCCCCACCAAGAAAGTTTCCAAGCCGGCTCCAACCCTGGCCGAAGTGCCCAAACCCCAAGCTATTAAGGCCTTCCTTGACCGCCAGGTGGTAGGTCAGGAGGAGGCCAAGAAAAGCCTCTCCGTTGCGGTCTATAACCACTACAAACGCCTGGCCTGGCAGGGGGATGGCAAGGGGGAAACCGACCAAACGGCGACCCGGCTGCACAAGTCCAACATCCTGTTGATCGGTCCGACGGGCTGCGGCAAAACCCTGCTGGCCCAAACCCTGGCCGAAATGCTCGACGTGCCCTTCGCGGTGGCCGATGCCACCACCCTCACGGAAGCGGGTTACGTGGGCGAAGACGTGGAAAACATCCTGCTGCGCCTGCTCCAAAAGGCCGACATGGATGTGGAGCAAGCCCAGCGGGGAATCATCTACATCGACGAAATCGACAAGATCGCCCGCAAGAGCGAAAACCCATCCATCACCCGTGATGTTTCAGGGGAAGGGGTCCAGCAGGCCCTGCTGAAGATGCTGGAAGGCACCGTGGCCAATGTGCCTCCCCAGGGCGGCCGCAAGCACCCCTACCAGGACTGCATCCAGATCGACACCAGCCAGATTTTGTTCATCTGTGGCGGTGCCTTTGTGGGCCTCGAGGACCTGGTGCAAAAACGGATGGGCCGCAACTCGATCGGCTTCATCAGCGCCAATGGCAGCAGCAGGCCCCGCAGCGCCAAGAACAAACACGCCGCCGAGGTGTTGCGCCACCTGGAGCCCGACGATCTGGTGCGCTACGGCCTGATCCCCGAGTTCATTGGTCGCCTGCCGGTCAGTGCGGTGCTGGAACCCCTCGACACCCAGGCCCTGGAATCGATTCTCACCGAACCCCGCGATGCCCTGGTCAAGCAGTTCCAGACCCTGCTGAGCATGGACAACGTGCGCCTGGAATTTGAAACTGGCGCCATTGAGGCCATCGCCATCGAGGCCCATCGGCGCAAAACCGGCGCCCGGGCCCTGCGCGGCATCGTGGAGGAGCTGATGCTCGATTTGATGTACGACCTGCCATCCCGCAAGGACGTCAAGAGCTTCACCATCACCCGAGATCTGGTGGACCAACGCAGCAAGGCCCAGGTGTTGACCCACCCCAGCTCCCTGGAACTGGAGCGGCAAGAATCGGCCTAATCGCCGGTAGCCTGCGGGTTCAGTTCCGGTGCGTCCTACGGCATACCAGCCGCTCCACCACAAATACCGGCCCCAGCGTTTTGACCAGCTGGTGGGCCAGGAGGCGATTGCGGCCACCCTGGGCAATGCCCTGCGCCAAAACCGAATTGCTCCGGCCTACCTGTTCAGTGGTCCCCGGGGCACCGGCAAGACCTCCAGCGCCAGAATTCTGGCCCGCTCCCTGAACTGCATCGGTGCAGACGGCCCCACGCCTGAGCCCTGCGGCAGCTGCGAACTCTGCAAATCGATTGCGTCGGGCCAGGCCCTGGATGTGATCGAAATTGATGCCGCCTCCAACACCGGCGTCGACAACATCCGCGAACTGATCGAGCGCTCCCGCTTTGCGCCGGTTCAGGCCCGCTGGAAGGTGTATGTGATCGACGAGTGCCACATGCTCTCGACCGCAGCCTTCAACGCCCTGCTCAAAACCCTTGAGGAACCGCCGCCGCGGGTGGTCTTTGTGCTGGCCACCACCGACCCCCAGCGGGTGCTGCCCACGATCCTGAGTCGCTGCCAGCGCTTTGATTTCCGCCGGATCCCCATGGCGGCCCTCGAGCAGCACCTCGGCTGGATCGCCGAACAGGAACAGATCGGCATCACGGCCGAAGCCCTTTACGTGGTGGCCCAGCGGGCCCAAGGGGGGCTGCGCGACGCCGAAAGCCTGCTCGACCAGCTGAGCCTCCTGCCTAGCCCGATTGAGGCGGCGGCGGTTTGGGAACTGCTGGGGGTGGTGCCGGAGCAGGAATTGCTGAATCTCGCCAGTGCCATGGCCGCCAGCGAACCCCTGACCCTGCTGGAGGCCAGCCGAGAACTGCTGGAAAGGGGCCGTGAACCCGGGGCTGTGCTCCAGGGGCTGGCCAGCCTGTTGAGGGATTTGGTGCTGGCTGGCACGGCCCCAGATCGGCTCGAGTTGACGAGCGTTTCACCCCAATTCCGCAGCGAACTGCCCGAACTGGCCCGCCGCATTGGCAAGGCCAAGTTGCTCCACTGGCAGGCCCAGCTCAAGGGCAGCGAGCAACAACTGCGCCACAGCGTCAACCCCAGGCTTTGGCTGGAGGTGCTGCTGCTGGGTCTGCTGGCAGAAGCCCAGGTAGCCGCCCCGGCCATGCCGGCAAAAGTTGCCCCCCAGGCTCCCCAAGCACCCCACCAAACCCCGCTCGCCCAGACCGCACCAACGACACCCACCGCTGCTACTACCCCTGCAGCTGCCCCTGCCGCTCCCACCGCCCCCGCAACTCCCCCAGCCCCAATTGCTGGGCAGAGTCCACCTGGGGAAAGCCCGCCTGAAGTGGGCACACTTGAACCCAACACCGCCAACCTGCCGGAGCTCTGGCAGCAGGTGTTGGCGGGGCTGGAGCTGCCCTCGACCCGAATGCTGCTATCCCAGCAAGCCCAGTTGGTGCGGCTGGATGGCAAACGGGCCGTGGTCAGCGTGGCGGGCAATTGGATGGCCATGGTCCAAAGCCGGCTGCCCCTGCTGGAAAAGGCCATGACCCAGGCCCTCGGCAACCCCCGCCAGTTGACGCTGGAAAGTGGCGGCGAAGTTCCCCAAGCCCAACCATCAGCACCAGCTCTACCGGTAATCCCAGCGGCGCCAGTGGCCCGGGCGGCCGTCCAGGCAATCCCAGCACCAGTGCCGGTGGTTCCCCGCCCAGGGCCCACCACCACTGCGACAACCAACCCGGCGCCCATGCAGCAGGCCCCAGCTCCCCTGGAAGCCTGTCCCCTGGAAACCCGTCAGCAAGCACCCCTCGATGAAAAAGCCAAGCGCCTGGCGGATTTCTTCAACGGCGAAGTGATTGAGCTGGATGGGGGCTTGGAAGGGCCAGACGAACCGGCTGAAATCGACGCCGCCTAAGCCAAGGCCAAAAACTCAGGCCCAAAATCAGGCCGGCAGCTCCTCGCCCACCTCACCCAGGTGCATGGTTTTTGCCCATACAAGCCGCTTCGGCAGCAGGGCCATGCGCAGGCTCGTCCAGGGGATGACCACAAACCAATGACCCAGGTAGGCGATGCCAAGGGCCAAGGAGATGGGGTTAATGGCAGGTAGGGGAGGCCCCTCACTGGGGCGGCGGCAACCCACCGCAATCGAAGCCCCAGAAAGGCCAAAGGCCACAAAAGAGAGGGGCCAAATCAAGGGCAGCGTGGCCGTGATCATTGCCCCAAGCAAATCCGCAATCGCCACCATGGGCAGGGCGTACTGGAGCAGAAAAAAGCAAGCCAAATCAAGCTTTTGGGCTCCCGTGAGTCGATCCGAAAGCAGCTGGGGGCCGTAGTCGAAAAAGCGCTGCAGCCCCCCCTCTGCCCAGCGCTGGCGCTGGCGCCACAGGGCTTTCCAGCTCAGGACCGCCTCCTCCTGCACCGGTGGATCCCAAAGCACGCCTATCGGCTGCTGGTTGACCAACAAACGGAAGCTGAGGTCGAGGTCGTCGGTCACCGTGGCCTCGTTGAAGCCGCCGCAAAGATCAATGGCATCACGGCGCAACAGCTGCCCGTTGCCCCGCAGTTCGGCCACACCAGCAGTGGCAAGGCGGCCCTCCTGAATCACCGCATCCAGGGCCATCTCCATCGCTTGGAGCCTGGTGAGCCAATTTACCGAGGCATTGACCTCGGCCTTACGCAATTGCACAGCCGCCCAGGCACCGGTCTCGGCGAAAGGGATCAACCGCTCCAGGGTGTCGGCCTGCAGATCGGCATCGGCATCGAGCACCAACATCCAGCGGGCCTGCAGCTGCTTCAGCACCTCATTGAGGGCTCCGGATTTGCCGCCACCGGCATCCGGGCTGCGCCGCAACACCTGCAACAGGGGAAAGCGCAGCTGTAGCTCGCCCAACCGCTCCGGGGTGCGGTCGGTGCTGCCGTCATCGACTACCCAAAGTTTGATCAGGTCGGTCGGATAGCTCAACTGGGCAATGCGCTCCACAAGCCGGCCGATTACGGCTTCCTCATCCCGGGCCGCAACCACCACATCCACCGCTGGCCAATCAAAGGCGAATAAATCTGCCGCCATGGCTGGCTGGCCTCCATCACCTGGCTGGGCAGATTGCCCAGACCTGCTCCTCATCACGGACGACAGCACCGTGCGCATGCTGTAGCCCCCCAACAGCACGGCCAAGGCAATGGCAGGGATCAGGTTGAAGGGCGTATGCAACCAATGGGGGGCCATGCCAGCCCAACCACAACTGACCACAAACAGCACTGACTTGCCGCGACGTGGCTGGTGGGCGGTTTCGGTAGTACTGCCGCCCGCAGCCATGGACTTCCAAGAATTGAGCAAACTCTAAAGCGAACCCAACGGCCGCAAGCTGGCCCCAGGGAAGTAATGCTCAAGGATCCGCTGCAAACTCCAGCCCCGGGCCGCCAAATCAATGGCCCCAGCCTGGGATAGGCCCGCGCCATGGCCAAAGCCACCACCTTCTAATTGCCAGCGACCTGGACCCGCGGGCTGCACCACAAACAGGGTGCTGGGCAAGATTTTAAGCCGGCGGCGGATGGCGTCGAGGCGCAGCAGCTCCACACCCTTGGGGCCCTCAATCCTCAGGACAAGCACCCGGCCACTGGGACCCCGCTCCAGCACCTCCAGGTGCTTGGCCTCAATCAGACGACTCCAGCGATAGCGGGGATGGTCGGCGCCATAGGCCTGGGCCCCCGGGCTGCTGGATCCAGGGGCCAGCCACCTTTCGAGGGCGCCGCTCTGGAGCGGCAAGGGGAACTGTTTTTGGAGGCCCAAGGAAGCATCTAATGCCGGCTTGAGATAGGGCAGGGGCCCGCCACCCCAGCCCTCCTCAAAAGCGGCAGCAACTCCGCCATTGGTTGCGTGATAGACGGCGTGGATCGGTTTTCCCTGCCAGCTGAGCACCTGGCCTGCAGTCGCTGCAATCGCTTTGGCCACAGATGCATTGGCCGCCCTGGGATCCCCATAGACCTGGCACTGGGTATCGGCGCAAAGGTGGTAGCCATCCACCTCAAAACGCTGCTGGTTGCGCACCGCCCAGGTGCGCGCCAAGACGGCCTGGGCCTGGAGGGCGGCCACCGGGGCACCCGCACCAATTTCAAAGGGCACAACCCCAAGCAAATAGCGCTCTAGGGGTACCTGCTCCACCAGGGTCCAACGGTCGGTCGCGTCGCTTTGGAGCCGAAACGGCCCGGCATAGACCCCGCCCTGCCAGCGCAGGCCCCCCGGAGCCTCTATGCGGGCGGGCGCATCCAAAACCAGCGTCTGGGGGGTGCTGAAGCCAGGGGCGGGTCCGCGCACCACAAGCACCGAGCGCTGGCCCAGCTTTTGCTGCCAGAGCCGCAGGGGGGGATCCCCTGGCCGGGTGTCCGGCAGCGGCCCATTGGCCTGGGCCCAGACCTCCCAATCCGCCGGATGGGCAATCTTGGTGCTCACCCCCAGGCGCTGCCAGCGCTCAGAGGCCGCCTGGGCACTCTCGTAGCTGGCGAAGGGTCCCCAAACCTGGCGCCGCAGTTCGAGGGGTTGGCGCAGGGGCTGTTGCTGCCAGCGAAAGATCAATTCGGGGGCGCTGAGCCGCTGGCCCGAAGCACTGATCAGGCTGATTGACCCCTTGGCGCTGCGCAGGACCAGCGGTTCAGGCGGATGCAGGTGGGCAGCCAGGGCCAGCCAAAGTCGGGGATCCCGCTTGGCAAGCGGCTCGGGGGCGGCCACTGGCCAATGCAGGGCGGCGCCGGGCTGCTGGGGGGGCTGGAACCCTTGCACCTCGGCACGGCAACCGCCGGTGAATAGGCCCCAGGCTGCCCAAAGAGCACTCCAAGCAAGCGATTTGGGGAATCGCATCGAGGCCTCAGCCATTGGAAGCGGTGGGGGTATTGGTGAAAAGCACGCCCGCGTCGTACTCTGCTTGTTTGCGCACGCGCCAGGAGACATGCCGAAGCTCAAGACCCGCAAAGCAGCCGCCAAGCGGTTCAAGGCGACCGGCACTGGCAAATTCATGCGTCGTCGGGCGTTCCGCAGCCACCTGCTCGACCACAAGAGCCCCAAGCGCAAGCGCTACCTGGGCACCATGGCCGTTGTTGATGAGCGCGATGCGGACAATGTGAGCGCCATGCTCCCCTACGCCTAGGTCCCACCAGGCTGACCAGCCACTTTCATAACCACAGAAATTTCTAGCTATGGCTCGCGTAAAGAGGGGCAACGTCGCCCGTAAACGCCGTAACAAAATCCTTCGCCTAGCCCGAGGTTTTCGGGGTGGTAACGGCTCTCTCTTCCGCACCGCCAACCAGCGGGTGATGAAGGCGCTCTGTAACGCCTACCGCGATCGCCGCCGCCGCAAGCGTGATTTCCGTCGTCTCTGGATTGCCCGGATCAACGCCGCAGCTCGCCTAAACGGCTTGAGCTACAGCCGTTTGATGGGTGGCCTCAAGAAGGTGGACGTTCGCATCAACCGCAAGATGCTGGCCCAGCTAGCTGTGGTCGATCCCGCCAGCTTCACCAGTGTGGTTGGTGCCGCTAAAAACTGAGTTAACCCCTTCGTAGGCCCCCTTGGACGCCCTCCTTCCCCAGGCCTACCTAATTGGTCTTGTCGTGCTGCTGGGGGCCGCCGCCGTAGTGGTGGCCCGCCAGATTTGGCGCGTGCGGGGCGATGAGCTAACCCTCGCCAAGTTGGAAAACAGTGGCGAGGGCAAGCCTTCGGATGCAGCAACCCTCTACGAACTGGCCTCCGTACAACTGCGTAAGCGGCTCTACGGCCAGGCCGCTGAGAACCTGAAACTGGCCCAAAAACGGGCTGAAGCGGCAAAGGAACCCGCTGAGGCCAGGGCCCTAATCCAAAACGCCCTGGGCTTTTCCCTCGCAGCCCAGACCAACTACAAAACTGCCATTCGCCACTACCGGCTCGCCCTCGAGGCCAAGCCGGACTACCCGGTGGCCCTCAACAACCTGGCATTTGCCCTGGAAAAACAGCTCAAACAGGAGGAGGCAAAGGCCACCTACGAAAGGGTATTGGCCCTAGACGGCGGCAATAAGACGGCCAGCAAGCGTCTCAAATTGCTCGAAAGGCAACTGGGAACTGGCAAATAGGCGAACTAAAAACGAACTAGGAGCAAACCAAAAAACCGCCTACTTCTGGCCAGGCTTCCAGAGCGGGCGGATTGGCACAGCTTTGCTGGAGCCCTGGGGTGCCAGGGCCAACTTGCCTCCCATGTCGGTGAGGCGATCGGCGTTCCAACCACTGAGGGCGATGCCCTGCAGACCCTGGAAGGAACCGCCTGCGTTCAAGCCCCCGCCGAGTTTGCCCGCCAAGGGCAGCAGATCCAGCTGGTCGGATTGGGCGTTGAGATTGCCCTGGACCGGAGTGGCTTGGCCGGCAATGGTCATGCTGCCGCGCAAAACCACCATGGCGCCAACGGCATTGACAGACTCAAAATTGAGAAGCACCGGCACCGGGGCACTGCCCCCAAAGGCCTGATAGGTGCCGCTCCAGCGCCGGGGCATTTCCTTGGCTATCGCCTGGGCCCGGGCTCCAGGGTCAAACATCTGCACCGGCCCGAGCTCGGTATCGGTGGCGGAGTCGAACCTGGCGGCTGCCCCAGTGGGCTGCTGGAAGGGCACAAACGCCCCACCGGGCAACTGCGCCACCTCTACTGGGGCTGGAGGCAAGGGGACGGGCACGACATTGGAGGGTCTATTGGATGGGAGGCTAGTCGGACTGAGCCTCAACGACCGGTTTACCCGTGTCAGAAACACCCCTGTCCGCAAACAACTTCGGCGAAGCAAACCCTGGGGAGTCAGCCCTGGCTGGGGGCAGCTGCCAAGATCCCCTGTGGATTGGCGGCCGCTGCTTTCGTAGCCGCCTGATGACCGGCACTGGCAAGTACCCCAGCCTGGCCGCCATGCAGGCCTCCCTAGCCAGCAGCAACTGCGAGATCGTCACGGTGGCAGTAAGGCGGGTGCAAAGCCTGGCCGCAGGCCACGAGGGCCTAATCGAAGCCATCGACTGGTCAAAAATTTGGATGTTGCCCAACACTGCTGGTTGCGCCACCGCAGAGGAAGCAATCCGGGTGGCAAGGCTGGGGCGCGAACTGGCCAAGCTGGCCGGCCAAGAAGACAACAGCTTCGTGAAGCTGGAGGTGATTCCCGACGGCAAATATCTGCTGCCTGATCCGATTGGCACCCTCAAGGCGGCCGAGCAACTGGTGAAGGAGGGCTTCACGGTGCTGCCCTACATCAATGCCGATCCCTTGCTGGCCAAGCACCTAGAAGAGGCAGGTTGCGCCACGGTGATGCCCCTGGGCTCGCCGATCGGCTCTGGCCAGGGGATCCGCAATGCCGCCAACATTGCCCTAATCATCGAAAACGCCACGGTGCCCGTGGTGGTTGATGCGGGCATTGGCGTGCCCAGCGAAGCGGCCCAGGCCATGGAAATGGGGGCTGACGCCCTGCTGATCAACAGCGCGATTGCCCTGGCAGGTGATCCCCCAGCCATGGCAAGGGCCATGGCCATGGCCGCCGTGGCCGGTCGTAGCGCTTTCCAGGCCGGCCGACTGCCGATACGGGCCGAGGCCAGCCCCAGTTCGCCCACCGGCGGCAGGATCGGCAGCTGAATCGGCGGGAAGCCACAGCAAAAATCGGCAGCGCCAATGTTCAACAATCCGTGAAGTTCCATGCCAGCTGGATGGGCCAATCCCGCTGGGCTCCATAGGTTTGCCCGCAAATCCAAATCGATGTGATGCAGGTCACCGAAGAAGACGGCGGACGCCTCAATGCCTTTGCCAAGGAACCCCGCATGGTGCTGATGGAGGAGGGCGAAAACAGTGTCAGCGACAGCAAAGTGCTGCTGATTGGTGGGGCCCTGTTTGTGGCAGCCCTGGTGGCAGTGGCGGCGGGAATCAGCTGAACGCCTGTAGTAACTTGCGCAGAGGAGCATTCCGCTCGTACCGCTGGAGTTTGGAGTGAAGGTTTTCGTTCTCGGTGGCGACGGCTTTTGCGGTTGGCCCTGTGCTGTGAATCTCGCCGACGCTGGCCACGAGGTGGTGATCGTCGACAACCTCAGTCGCCGCAAGATCGACATCGACCTGGAGGTCGAGTCGCTTACTCCCATCGCCACCATGGGCGACCGGCTCAAGGCCTGGGAGGAGGTGGGCGGCAAGCCGATGCGCTTTGTCCACCTAGACATCGCCCAGGAATACGACCGGCTGGTGGACCTGCTGCAGACGGAGCGGCCAGGGGCGGTGGTCCATTTCGCCGAACAGCGGGCAGCGCCCTATTCGATGAAGAGCAGCGCCACCAAGCGCTACACCGTGGACAACAACGTCAACGGCACCCACAACCTGCTCGCCGCGATCGTGGAAAGCGGCCTCGACACCCACATCGTGCACCTCGGCACCATGGGGGTCTACGGCTACGGATCCCACCGCGGCGCCACGATCCCCGAGGGCTACCTGAAGGTGGAGGTGCCCCAACCTGACGGCAGCCGTTTTGAGGAGGAAATCCTCCATCCGGCCAGCCCAGGCAGCGTATATCACATGACTAAGACGCTGGACCAGCTGCTTTTCCTCTATTACAACAAAAACGACCGGATCCGCATCACCGACCTGCACCAAGGCATCGTCTGGGGCACCAACACCGCGGCCACTGAGCGGGATCCCCGGCTCACAAACCGCTTCGACTACGACGGCGATTACGGCACCGTGCTCAACCGCTTCCTGATGCAGGCGGCCATTGGCTATCCCCTCACGGTCCACGGCACCGGTGGCCAAACCAGGGCCTTTATCCACATTCGCGACTCGGTCAAATGCGTGGAGCTGGCCCTGGAGAATCCCCCGGCCAAGGGGGAGCGGGTGAAGATCTTCAACCAGATGACCGAAAGCCACCAGGTGGGCGAACTAGCCCAAAAGGTGGCGGCCCTGACGGGTGCCCAAATCAACAACCTGCCTAATCCCCGAAACGAAGCCGTCGAAAACGACCTGATCGTCGACAACCGCTGCTTCATTGAGCTGGGCCTCAAGCCCACCACCCTCGATGACGGCCTTCTGGCCGAAGTGGTGGACGTGGCACGGCGCTGGGCCGACCGCTGCGACCGCAGCCGGATTCCCTGCGTGTCGGCCTGGACCCAGGACCAGGCCCAGGCCATCGCCAAGCCCTAATTCAGGCGAATCCATTGAAGATCGCCTTTTTTACTGAGACCTTCCTGCCCAAGGTCGACGGCATCGTCACCCGCCTGACCAAAACGGTGCCGCACCTGGTGGCGGCTGGCGATGAGGTGCTGATCTTCTGTCCCGAAGGTGCTCCAGACAACTACCTGGGGGCCCAGGTGGTGGGCGTACCCGCCATGCCCCTGCCCCTCTATCCAGAACTAAAACTTGCCCTGCCGCGGCCCGCCGTGGCCGAAGCCCTCGATCGCTTTGATCCCGACCTAATCCATGTGGTGAATCCGGCCGTGCTCGGCCTGGGCGGTATCTGGCTGGCCAAGACCAAGGGCTATCCCCTGGTGGCGAGTTACCACACTCACCTGCCCAAATACCTGGAGCACTACGGCATGGGCATGCTGGAGCCGCTCCTCTGGGAGCTGCTCAAGGCCGCCCACAACCAGGCCAGTCTCAATCTCTGCACCTCCACCGCCATGGTGGGCGAGCTCAGTGACAAGGGCATCCAACACACCGCCCTGTGGCAGCGGGGCGTGGATACGGAGTTGTTCCGGCCGGCACTGCGCTCCGATGCCATGCGTGAGCGCCTGCTGGGAGGCCGCAGCGACACCGGCAGACTGCTCCTCTACATCGGCCGGCTATCGGCCGAAAAGCAAATCGAGCGGATCAAGCCGGTGCTCGATGCCCTGCCCGATGCCCGGCTTGCCCTGGTAGGGGATGGCCCCTATCGCCAGCAGCTCGAAAAGATCTTTGCCGGCACCGCCACCAATTTCGTGGGTTACCTGGCCGGCGAAGAGCTGGCCTCCGCCTATGCCAGTGGCGACGCCTTCCTATTCCCCTCCAGCACCGAAACCCTCGGCCTGGTGCTGCTGGAAGCGATGGCTGCCGGCTGCCCCGTGGTGGGAGCCAACCGGGGGGGCATCCCGGACATCGTCACCGATGGAATGAACGGCTGTCTCTATGACCCCGAGGGCAGTGATGGCGGCGCTGCCAGCCTTATTGCCGCCGTCAGTCGCCTGCTGGGGGATCCGGCCCAACACCAAACCCTGCGCCTCAACGCCCGCGAAGAAGCCGAGCGCTGGGGCTGGGCTGGCGCCACCGATCAACTGCGGAGCTACTACCGCAATTTGCTTGCCAAGCCAGAACTGCAGTTGGTTGCCTAAGTCTGGATTGGCTTGGTCGGGGCCTTGTATCCCCTAAACCAGGTGGTCATCAGGGCGCGCACCATCGGTGCGGCAACGGTGCCGCCATAGCCGCCGGAATTTTCACCAAAGGCGACGATCACCAAGGTGGGCTTGCTGTTGGCGGGGGCATAGCCCCCAAACCAAGCATGGTCGGGGCGGGGCGGATCCTCTCCAGTACCGGTTTTACCAGCCACCGGCGGCAGGTTGGGATCGTTGAGCACCTTGCCGGTGCCGATGGTCACCACCTGGCGCAGGCCCTGGTGCAACACCTGCAGGGTGACCGGTTTGAGGCCCAGCCAGCGGCGCTGGGTTGGACGCTCCACCAGGTGCGGAGTCACCAGCCAGCCGCCATTGGCCACTGCTGCATAGAGCCGGGCCATCTGAATAGGCGTCACCTGCAGGGCCCCCTGGCCAATCGCCGAGGTGATCGTGTCGACCGGCGTCCAGGGTTCACCCAGGGCCTTCTTTTTCCAGGCGGGATCTCCCAAAAGGCCCGGCGTTTCCTCGTCGTGCAATTCCAAACCCGTGGCACTGCCATAGCCCAGGCGCCTCGCCGCCTCGAACAGGGCAGTCGGGCCCACCTTCAAGCCCACTTGATAAAAAAAGGTATTGCTGCTGGCCGCCAAGGCCAGGGGAAAGCCAATCACCCCCAAAGCCCCATGGTCGCCGTAGCAGAGCCCTGCGTAGCAAAAGGAATGCATGGTCATCAGCTTGGAATCCGCCGTGAACTTGCCCGACTCCAAGGCTGCAATGGTGGTCACCAACTTGAAGGTGCTGGCTGGAGGGAAACCCTGAAAAGCTCGATTCAAGAGGGGCGCATCTACTCCGTTTAACCGGGCCCACTGGCTGGTGCTGGGGCCATCGGCGAAGACATTGGGATCAAAGGTTGGTCGACTGGCAATGGCCCGAATCGCTCCGGTTTGGGGGTCCATCGCCACAATTGCCCCCTTGCGCACGCCATCGAGGGCTCGCTCGGCCGCCCGTTGCAGGGGTAAATCAAGGCTTAGGCGCAGATCCTGGCCCTGTTTGGCCGGTTTATCGCCGAGGATTTGCTGCACCTGGCCGGCCGCATCCACCTCCACCTGTTGGCCGCCCCACTGGCCCCTCAAGATCGACTCATAGGCACGCTCAACCCCGCTGCGGCCAATTCGATCGCGAAGGCGGTAACCCTTGCCCTCCAGCTGCTGGTATTCCGCCTCGGTGATGCCGCTGGTGTAACCCAGCACGTGGGCCCCCAGTCGCCCATTGGGATAGCTGCGAAGCACGTCCACATCCACCTCGGCCCCCTGGAGGGCATCGGCCTGCTCCCTAAACCTCAACACCTGCTCGGGCTTGAGCTCCATCGCCAGGGCAATGCGAAAACCCTCCGGATTGGCCCCATCGCGGCGCTGCTGCTCCAGGGTTGCGGCCGGAATGGCCAGGATCACCGCCAAGCGATCCCGCAGCTGGGGCCATTGGCCAGGCTCCAGCTGGTTGGGCTTGAGATAGAGGTTGTAGGTAAGGCGGCTAGTCGCCAGCACCTGACCGTGGCGATCGAGGATGCGGCCACGAATCGGATTGCGGGGCATCAGCCGAATCCGGTTGTCGTCGGCACGGGCCCTGTTTGCAGGGCCCTGCAGCAATTGCAACCAGGCAAGCCGCGCCACCATCGCGCCACTGGCAAGCAACACCAGGGCCAGCAGCAAAACGGGCTGCTGACCCATGCCGCTGCGGCGAACCGTACCTTGCCCCGGCAGCATGCCTAGGGCGCCCCCAGCCTTTGCTCCAGGAGCTGCAGACGCTCACCGATCTGCTGCAGACGCTCCTGCAGCTCGGTAGGGGGGGCAGGGGCTTGCTCCGGCGGCACATCCCGCACGCTCACCTTCATCACCGGGTTGCCCAGGCCCGGACTTAGCCGATCGAGCTGTTCACGTACCTGGGATGCCGCTACTTCACCTTCCTGGCGCAACTGCTCGAGGGGATTGCCATCACCACCTTGGAAGGCAGCCACCACATCCTTAGCTCCTCCCTTGCGGGCCCGACCAGCCATGGCAAGCCCCACCGGCAGCACGTCCTGCATCAACTTCAGGCGCAGGGAGTCAAGGGGATCTACGGCCATGGACCTGTTGATGGCACTGAGATAGGCAGTCTGACCCTTGACGAATGGTTCTGGGCCCTAGGGCGCGGGCCGTTGCAGGGCGGGTTGCACCCCTGGATAGACAATCTTCTGGCTGCAAATCTGCTGACTGCCCCACCACCAGCCTGCGGCCACCGCCACGGCCAGCAATCCAGCCAGGGGCAAAACCGCTTGGCGGGTTACGTCCAGGGCTCCCCACTCCAGCCAGGCCCGCATGTTGCGTTCACGGTCAAAGCGGCGCCGGATCTTTGCCTCCGCCCTCTCGCGCCTCTTCAGTGATCTGACCACCCAGCGCTCGAAGGCCCGCTTCTTGGTGACCGCCATCTTGCGCTCCACCTCGAGCAGGTGGCCAGCGCTCAACTCGGGATTAAACGTGCTGATCAGCTCGAGGCTTTTGAGAAACATCTCAACAGCCCCATCCTTGGCGGCCGCCTCCTGATCATCCAGTAACTGCCAATCCAGCTCCGGATAGAAGCGGCTGCGGTTACTGATGATCTGGTCTTCCTGGAGTTGGCCCGGCTCCCGCAGCCAGCGGTCGGTATTGGCATCAAAGCGGCGCCAATACAGGAAAGGATTGAGGTAAATAACCTTGCCGCCCAGCAAAATACTGTCCTGCTGGAGCCGACGTTGCAGCTCCTGTTCGTTGGGCTGGGAGCTAGTGGGCTCGGGGGCGGCAGTCACGACAGGAGGCCTGGGAGCCGATGGTATCGAACTTGCCTAGCCGGAGCTACTCCCACTCAATCGTGCCTGGGGGTTTGCTGGTGATATCGAGCACAACCCGGTTAACCCCCTTCACCTCATTGACGATCCGGTTGGAGATGGTCTCAAGCAGGTCGTAGGGAAGGCGCGACCAGTCAGCGGTCATGCCGTCTTCGGAGGAAACACAGCGCAGCACCACCGGGAAGGCATAGGTGCGCTTGTCACCCATCACGCCCACGCTGCGCACAGGTAGGAGCACGGCGAAGGCCTGCCAAATTTCGTCATAAAGACCGGCATCTCGCACTTCCTCACGCACGATCAAATCCGCATCCCGCAGGATATTCAGCTTCTCGGCGGTAACTTCGCCCAAGATGCGAATTGCCAGGCCTGGGCCCGGGAAGGGATGGCGACCGACAATTTCCTGGGGCAGGCCCAGGTTGCGACCCACCCTACGCACCTCATCCTTGAACAGGCGCCGCAGGGGCTCCACCAATTTAAATTGGAGATCCTTAGGTAGGCCGCCAACGTTGTGGTGGCTCTTAATTTTGACGGCAACCCGCTCACCGGTTTTGGGGTCAATGCCGGTACCGGCACTCTCAATCACATCCGGATAAAGGGTGCCCTGGGCGAGGTAATCAAAGGGCCCAAGTCGCTTGCTCTCCTCCTCAAACACCCGAATAAATTCGGTGCCGATCAACTTTCGTTTTTCCTCTGGATCGGTAATGCCGGCGAGCTTGTTGATGAAGCGCTCGCGGGCGTTGATGTATTCCACATTGATGTGGAATCGTTTATCAAAAAACTCCACCAAAAACTCAGGCTCGCCCTTACGCATAAAACCCTGGTCGATAAACATGCAGGTCAGCTGATCGCCAATCGCCCTATGCAGAAGGAAGGCAAGGGTAGAGGAATCGACACCCCCTGAAAGGGCAAGCAGCACCCGTTTATCACCCACCTGGGCTCGCACATCGGCCACCGCTTCTTCGATGAATGCGGCGGTAGTCCAATCAGCCTCACAACCACAGATGTGGTACACGAAGTTGCGCAGCATCGCCATGCCGCCAATGGAATGGACCACCTCAGGATGGAACTGGACCCCATAGAGCCGGCGCCCAGGATTAGCTACTACCGCCTCAGGTGTGTTTTCGGTATGGGCAAGACGCACAAAATCTTGGGGTAGCTGCTCGACGGAATCGCCGTGGCTCATCCACATCGTTGATCCGGTCTCCACATTGGTGAGCAGATCAATCGGGTCGTCAACAAATAAAGGTGCCTTGCCATATTCAGCGCGGCCTGCGGCCACCACCGAACCTCCCAGCTGCTGCACCATCAACTGCATGCCGTAGCAAACCCCGAGCACCGGAATACCCAGATCCCAAATGGCTGGATCGCAAACCGGAGCATCAGGCTCATAAACCGAATTTGGGCCGCCACTGAGAATGATTCCCTTCGGCGCAATGGTCCGCAACTCTTCAGCGGTGGTGGTGTAACCCATTACCAGGGAGAACACCTCCGTTTCCCGCACCCGCCGAGCAATTAATTCGGAATATTGGGAACCAAAATCCAATATCACAATCGCCGGATAGCGGGACGATTGGGAGGTTTGATCGAAAACAGCTACTGAAGACATCCGCGGCACTTGGCCCGAAGCATTCGATCAAGCCTAGGTGTCGCCCCCAACCTTTCCACCCAAATCCCTGTCACCCCAATCCCTAAATAGGCGCTCACCCACAGGACCCTGGCCGCAAATTGTCCGGGAGCGATCAAAGAGCATTGCCCCCACCGCCATCTGGAGCTGGCCATAGCGGGCCAGATAGGCCATGGAACGCTCTTCCACGGTCCTGGCCAGGCGCCGCCGCAAGCGCTCTGCCATAGCTGGATCACTGGTTGCCAACTCCGCCAAGCCCTGCTCCACCGTGGCTGCCTGATAAAGGCCGTGAAGGGCATCACCAGCAACGCCCTCCAGGGCAGCCAGGGCAGTGAGCACCTCGGCCCGCCCATCCGCCAGATGGTGGTGGGTATGGAAAATGCCGCCCGCAAGCTTGATCAACTTGCCCTGGTAGCCAAACAGCAGCAGGCGGGCCACCCCAGCTTCGGCTGCGGCCACCAACACAGGGCCCAGCCAGTTGCCGGCCTTAAGCAGCAGCTCTTGGGGCAGGCCCAGCTGGGGTGCTAGATCGAGGCCATTTTCGCCGATCACCACCACCAGATCCCCGCCAAAGCCTGACCTGGCCGCCCGCTGGCGCAGTTCCTTGAGCACCCGCTCCAACTGGTCGGGGGTGGCGCTTTGCTGCACCTCCGCCTGGGTGCCAATCAGGGCCAGCCCCTCCACCACCCCAAAGGCGGCGTTGCTGGTGCGCTCCGCCAGCGCCCGACCGGAGGGGAAAACCACCCGCACCGCCAGGGCCTGGCCTGGCTCCACCAGGGGGCCCAGGTTTACCTCCAAGAGTTCACGGGCAAAAGCAGAAAGACAAATCTCACCGGTTTGCGAGTGCACCCCCACCCCTTCGCCCGCCTCCAGCTGCAACCAGCCCTCGCTGGGCGTCAGCTCAGGCAACCAACGGACCTCCACCCAGATCACCAGCCCGCGGGTGAGGTCGAGCCCATCGCCGGGCTCGCAGCGGGCCACCGCCATGGCCCGGCCTTCACCAAGGGGAGCCGCCGCAACCACCGGCACCTCGGCCAGTGGCTGCTGACTAGCCAGGGGATCGAGCCGCAATGGTTGGCTAGCCAGGAAGGGCTCTCCCCTAAGGGCCAGCACCGCCGCCCGGGCAGCCGCTGCCACCCAGACGGGCAGGGTGTAACCGGGGGGTGAAGGTGGCACCAAGACGGACCAATCAGGGTCGTTTTTTATGGTGGTCGATAACCAGCCCTTGGCGTGCTTTGAGCGCCCCCTAATTTTCATGCAGGACAAGCTCACCCTGATGATCCCTGGCCCCACCCCGGTGCCGGAAAGCGTGCTGATGGCCATGGGCCGCCATCCGATTGGTCACCGCAGCGCCGATTTCCAAAAAATCGTCAAACGCACCACGGAGCAGCTCCAATGGCTGCACCAAACCAAGGAATCGGTTTTGGTGCTGGCGGGCAGTGGCACCGCTGCCATGGAAGCCGGAATCATCAACGTGCTCAGTAAGGGCGACAGGGTGCTCTGCGGCGACAACGGCAAATTTGGGGAGCGCTGGGTAAAAGTTGCCAAGGCCTATGGCCTTGACGTGCAGGTGATTAAGGCTGAGTGGGGCCAACCGCTGGATCCGGAAGCCTTCCGAACCGCCCTCGAAGCAGATGCAGATGGCGCCAAGGCGATCAAGGCCGTGATCCTCACCCACTCGGAAACCTCCACGGGAGTGATCAACGACCTTGAAACCATTGCCAAATATGTGCGCGCCCACGGCACAGCCCTGACCATTGCCGACTGCGTCACCAGCCTGGGCGCCTGCAATGTGCCGATGGACGCCTGGGGCCTGGACGTGGTGGGTTCCGGCTCCCAGAAGGGCTACATGATGCCGCCGGGCTTGGCTTTTGTGGCCATGGGCGAGCGGGCCTGGGCAGCCCACGCCAAATCCGACCTTCCCAAGTTTTATTTGGATCTGGGTAAGTACAAAAAAGCGGCGGCAGACAACAGCAACCCCTTCACTCCCCCGATCAATCTCTACTTCGCCCTCGAGACAGCCCTCGAGATGATGCAGAACGAGGGGCTGGAGGCAATTTTTAGCCGCCATGGGCGCCATCGCCGCGCCGCCCAGGCCGGCATGAAGGCCATTGGCATGGCCCTCTATGCCGCCGAAGGCCATGGCAGCCCCGCAATCACGGCGGTGGCTCCCGATGGAATCGATGCGGAAAGTCTGCGCAAGCAGGTCAAGGAGCGCTTCGACATCCTTTTGGCCGGTGGTCAAGACCACCTCAAGGGCAAGGTGTTCAGGATTGGCCACCTCGGCTTTGTTTGCGACCGCGATGTGCTCACGGCCGTGGCCGCCATCGAAGCGACAGTGCAGGCCCTCGGCCTTGCCAAGACGCCAATCGGCTCCGGGGTGGCCGCAGCTGCCACGGAGCTAGCCCGCTAGGATCGCGGACATGCGGGTGTAATTCAGTGGTAGAATGTCAGCTTCCCAAGCTGAACGTCGCCGGTTCGAGTCCGGTCACCCGCTTGTTTAAAAATGCCTCGCTTTAAGCGCGTGGCTTGATTAGTTGGAGCACCTGGGGGCCAGAGGCTGCCATGCGGCGCTCGCAATCGAGGCAAGCCAAGATTGCCTTAGCTGATTCAGTTATCTCACCCTGCTCGGCAGCCTGCTTGGCCTGCTCTTCAAATCGCAGAGCCGAAAGACTCAAGCTGTGCCTCTGCCCCGCCTGGGCTGGCTGTGGATTGGCAATCTGAAGGATGGCGGCAGTCATTAACGGCTAGCGAAACAAAAACAAGCGAGACAAAGCAACAGTCAAACTACGCGCGAAATGAAAGGGCGTGTAAAGCTGATGATCAACGCACGAATTTCGAAGCATTCCCGCCAAAAATGGCAGGAAAGTTCCTATCTAATAATCATACTAAACAACCAACTACATCTTTCCCCGTGGCCAAGGAGGCTGGGGGAATGGATCGAAAGTTAGGGCTAGGTTCCCGGTTCTTCCTGATTGCCTCCCAGGGCAGCAATTTGGGTTCGCAGTTGTTGGGAGCGCTGCAGATCACCCCGAGTGAGGGCGACGGCCAGGGCAAATTCCAATTTTTCAAGCTTGTGCTCACCCTCTAGGGGCGCGACAACCGGAAAAGTGCCCGGGCGGTGGCTCGCACCGGATACGCCACTCTCCTGGGGTTGCTGGGGGCGGTGCTGGGAAGGAGGAAAGGCCATGGCAGGCTTTCTCCCCATTCTGGCACCGCTGCCAATAGCGGCGCGGGCTTCGGAGCTTCTTAGGCGGCCTCAGCCAGCTGCTGGGGGGCGATCTCCAGCAGATTGCGGCAATCGTTGAGCAGGCGCTCCACATTGTCGAGGCTGGCCAGATCGGGGGGCTCCTCCTGGTTGCGGTGATCTAGCTGGATTTCCAGGGCAGCCAAACGCTGCTCGAGTTTGACGAGGCGATAGGAGAGGGCATGGATGGTTTCAGCCAAATCCTCCGCATTGCGGGTGATCCGAAAGGAGACCGACTCGGGGGCCATGGTGGCAGTGGCAATGGAGCCGATCACAACACAAATCCACCCCTTGAGCAAAGCCAATTGGCCCGATAGCGTTGGAAACCCTTTCCACCAGCCCCCACAAGGACATGGCCCTGCTCAAACGCTGCACCTTGCGTTGCACCTTGGGCCGGCTAGCCGTGCTCCTGGCCCTGGGCCTAAGCCCAGCGGCGCTAAGGGCCCAGGTGAGCGAAAGCGCTGTGCAAACCACGGAAGGCAATGTGATGGTCACGCCTGGGGCCAAGGGAGCCCAGATGTATTGCTACTTGCGCGCCAACGGCAACAGTCACCAGGTGAGCTGGAATGCGGCCTACGCCCTGGTCAAGCGCCAGAAAGACAGTCCCTTCAAAACCTCGGAGGAACATGCATCGGTGATGATTTCCGAGGCTGTCGTCCAAAATCCTGCCAAATTCCCCGATTGCGGCCGCTACCTGGGTGACCTATTTACTAAGGGCGAAGCCAAGACCGAGAGCCCAACCGAAACCAAGGCTGGCAGCGGCAGCGGCGCTACCAATCGCAAGTAGCCGCGCCGTTGCGCCCTTGGCCATCAGGGCCCTGGGAACCCTGCTGCTGGGGGGCCTGCTGCTGACGGGCTGCAGCGAACAGCCCCTGCCCGAGCGGCAAATGCGCAGTGATGATTGCCTACGCCAACTCACCTTCGACCAGCTCGCAGAGCAACTAAAGCGCTGCGACGAAGTGGTCAAGGCATTCCCCAACAACCCCGGACCACTCAACGACCGCTACCTGCTGCGCAGCCTGATCGAGCCACGCCAAAACAGAGCCGCCTGCCAGGACATTCGTCGGGCCAACGCCCTGGCCAAGCAGGCCAAGGCGGGAAGCCTTGGCATAACCATGCAGAACGAACTGAAGCTGCGGCTGGAGCTTTGCAACACGCCCCTGCCAACCCCAACCCCAGCCCCAGCCCCAGCCCCAGCCCCAGCCAAGGGCTAATCACCACTCCTGCATCAATTGCCGCACCATCGCCGGCAGGCTGCGCCGTTGCAAGAGCCGCTCCTGGCTGTTGAGCAACAGGGAAATCCGCTCGGCTTTACTGGCAATCAGGCCATCCACCAGCTGGTCGGCCACACCGAGCTGGAGCCAATGGCTGGTTAGGGCACGCCCCATGCCGATGCGATGACAACGGTCTTCCGCCTGCTCCGTATCGCCAGGGGTCCAGGGCCGCTCGACCAGCACCACGTGACTGGCGCGGTGCAAGGTGAAACCCAGGCCACCGGTGCCATAGGTGGCAATCAGCAGGGAGCTGCTGCCGCGCTGGAAACCATCCACCTGGCGCTGCCGCTCGGCGGGGGCTACGGCACCGGTGAGCAAGGACCCCTGGGCCAGGGCCTGGTGCAGCAGTTGGGCCGTGGCCACAAAGGAGGTGAAGACCACCACCGCCTCCCCCTGCTCCAGCAGGGGAGCAACAAGATCCCTGGCCGCCGCCAATTTGTATTCGGAGCCGATTTGGCGCATGGCCGTGAAAATTGCCAGAACTTCCGCATCTCGGCGCACCTCGCCGCGGTCGGCCCGACGGCGGTAGGCCTCCACCTTGCGCTGCAAACGGTGGTCAAACCCCTGGCCAGCGGCAGAGTCCAGTTCCACGGGCCAGCAGCGGCGCAGCTTGGGCGGCAGATCCAGGCAATCCTGCTTGCGGCGATGCAGGAGCAGGGGGCGGGTGAGCCTTTGGAGCTCGGCCAAGCGCGTGGCGCCCGAGGCCTGCCAGACCCGCTGACCAGCCTGCTCACGCCAATGGCCCAAACAAAACAATTCCTCGAATTGGCGCTGATCCCGGGCTAGGGGGTGGCCAATGGCGGCCAACAGGGGAAAAAGCTGGGCGGGTCGGCCATTTTTCATCGGTGTGCCCGTAAGCAGCCAAATGGCCCGCAGCCGGGGATGGCGCGCCAGGCGCAAAAGGGCACGACTGCGGGTGGTCTGGCCGTTTTGGGCAAAATGGGCCTCATCGGCAATCAATACCGTGCCGGCTGGGGGCAATTCGGCCGGCAGCTTGGCCCAGCTGTGCAGCTCCAAATGCAGGCCCAGGGCCACCGCCTCAGCCCCCCAATGGGCGTGCAGCCCCACCGGGGCAATCACCATGATTCGACAGTCGGCCAGGCGTCCCAGGGCCCTTGCCGCCACAAGGGCGGTGAGGGTTTTACCCAAACCCATGGCATCGGCCAGCACTGCCCCCCGCCGGGCCAACAACCAGCGCACCCCGGCCTTCTGGTGGGCGAAGAGGCTGCGGCCATCGGGCAAGGGATTCTGTAATTCAGCTGCGGCCACCAGTTGCCGGTGCGGGGGCAAAGGGGGCAGGGGCTGCTCCATCCAGGCCAGCCACTGGGCCAGCTCAGGCTCCAAAGGGAAGCGGCCGGCCAAGGCCTGCTGCAGGGCCGCTGAAGCCTCCAGGGGAAATTGCCAGCAGCGACGCTTGCTTAACCACTGCCCCCTGGGTCGAATCGCCCGGAGCTGGGCCTGGGTTACCGCATCAAACGGGCTAACCACCTCGATTTGCCCCGTTGCCCCCAGCTGCAGCAAACAGCTCATTCGCGAAACTGCAGTCTTCGACACATTGACAGCCAGGGCAATAGCGTCAAACTGCCGCCAACCGAGTCGCGCTGATGCAGGCCAGGGATGCAGTTTTCCTCGAGGATCTCTGTCCCAAGCTCCGTGTCAGACGATGGCGCCAGTCGCTCCACCAATTCACCGATCAGAGCTGCATCTACTGCGGCAAGCGCTCTGAATCGATTGATCACGTGCACCCCCAGAGCTTGGGTGGCCTGAGCGTCACCGAGAACTGTGTGCCCGCCTGCCTGGCCTGCAACGGCCACAAGGGGGATTCCGATGCCTTCAGCTGGTATCGCCGCCAGAGCTTCTATGACCCCCGGCGGGCCATGGCCATCCGCGCCTGGACCGATGGGGACCTGCGCCTAGCCCTGCGCCTGCTGCAGTGGGCCAATCCCAGCCCCGCCACCGAGGAAACCCCGCAGCTGCAGCCGGTGGCCAATCACCAAACCTTGCAGGCATCGACGCCGTTGTGGCGCTGGCAAATGGCGGCCTGATCACCGGGGCGCTCCGGCGCCACCACCACCGCCACCAGGCACAAAACCGCCGCCAGCAGGGCCGGCCCAGCCACCGGAGCGATCCGCTGCCGCCGGGCGTGATGCTGAACTGAAGGGCGAGGAACCGGGGCAAAGGTGGGAGTGAAAGCTGAGGCCGTCATGGCAACAAGATCTAACTAATACAGATGTACTCATGACCAAGGCTGCTGTCAACCTCCCTCTCCAGTTGCTGGTTATTGGCGGTGGCTACACCGGCCAGCGGTTTGCCCGGGCCTGGCGCCAACTCGGCAACGGGGCCTTACTCACAAGCCGCCAGGCGAAGGCCCCCAGCGTCCCAGGTCGCTGGCTGGTGTTTGACCCGGAAATCGGGGCCATCCCAACCCTGGAGGAGCTGGCAGGCACCACCCACGTGCTGGTGAGCCTGCCGCCCAGGGCCAATGGCGAAGATCCTGCCCTGGTGCACCTTGGCGAGCTGCTGCGCCGCCTACCCCTGGCCTGGCTGGGCTACCTATCGACAACGGGCGTCTACGGAGACAGCGGGGGAGCCTGGGTGGACGAAAGCACGCCGGTGGCAGCAGCCCAAGGCCGCAGCAGGGCCAGACAGCAGGCAGAAGAGAGTTGGCTGGAATCAGGCCTGCCGGTGCAAATTTTTCGCCTACCAGCTATCTACGGCCCCCACCGCTCCCCCTTCAAAGCCTTGTTGGCGGGAGAAAGCAGGCTGATTCACAAGCCCCAGCAGGTTTTCTCCCGGGTGCATGTCGACGACATCGTTGGCTCCCTGCTGCATTGCCAGAAGCAAACGGCAAGCGAACGACCAAAGCTGATAAACGTCTGCGACGACTATCCCTGCCCCTCCAGCGAAACCCTGGGCTTCGCGGCCCATCTGCTCAACTGCCCCTTGCCCAGGGCCGAAAGATTTGGGGAGATTGCCCCCAGTCTCAGTGCCATGGCCCGCAGCTTTTGGGCCGAAAACCGGCGCGCCTCCAATCGCCTGCTCTGCCAAGGGCTGGGTTACAAACTCCGCTACCCGAGCTACCGCCAGGGCTATCTGGCCTGCCTGGCAGAAGAACGGGGCGCCGACTGGTTCGGCAAAGGCGAGCTCGGCGCGGCACAGTCGGAGAAGCCTTCCAGATCAGTCACGTAGGGCAAGCCCAATTCTTGGAGCATGCGACCCCAACGCAGCACAATCCAACCCTGACGCAGGCCCGTTCCCAGGCCAAACAACAGCAAGCCGATCACCAACCAGCGCAGCATGGGCAAAAGCTTGAGCCAGGCCCCATCCAACCCCAAGCAACGGCGCCTGGCCATTGCCCTCGGTGATCCCGCCGGCATTGGGGCGGAAGTGACCCTCAAGGCCCTCGCCCAGGGGGCGGCAAGCGAACAGCCCCCCCTGCTGGTGGGCTGCCGCCGCTGGCTTGAAGGTCAGTACGAAATGCTGCGGCAAATCAGCCCCGAACCCCTAGTAGATCCGGCCCAGCTGGAGATGTTGGACCTACCCCTGACAGAACCGGTCAAGCCAGGGCAGGGAACCACCGCCAGCGGCCATGACAGCTTTCTCTGGCTCACCGCCGCCACCCAAGTGGTGCAAAAGGGCCAATGCCAGGCATTGGTGACCGCTCCAATCTGTAAGGCCAGCTGGCATGCCGCAGGCCACCGTTATCCAGGCCAAACCGAGCGCCTGGCCGAATTGGCCGGCTGCGCCCATGCCTCGATGCTCTTCACCGCCAAAGCCCCCGGCGGCCACTGGCGCATGAACACCCTGCTCGCCACCACCCACATCCCCCTAGCCGAGGTGCCCCGCCAGCTGAATGGGGAGCTCGTGCAAGCCAAACTCGATCTGCTGAACGGGTTTTGCCGGCGCTTTACGGCCCGCCCCCATCTGCTGGTAGCGGGGCTAAATCCCCATGCCGGCGAAGGGGGCCAACTGGGCCTGGAGGAAAGCGAGTGGCTGGAAGCCAGCTTGGCTAGCTGGCAACGGGCCCATCCAGAGGTTCGCCTGGAGGGACCCCTACCGCCAGACACCTGCTGGCTTGGGGCTGCGGAGGCCTGGAGAAGCTCCGCCCCTGGCCCAAACGGCTATCTGGCCCTTTATCACGACCAAGGCCTGATCCCGGTGAAACTGCTGGCCTTCGACGCCGCCGTGAACACCACCCTGGGGCTGCCTTTTCTGCGGACCTCACCAGACCACGGCACGGGATTTGGGATCGCCGGCATGGGCGCCGCCCGGGCCTTGAGCATGGCGGCGGCCATCGAAACCGCCGGGGAACTCAGCCGGGCTTGACCCGCATCAAAACCTGGCCAAATTCGACTGGGGTGCCATTTTCCACCAGTATTTCCGCCACCTCTCCACCCACTTCGGCTTCGAGCTCATTCATGAGCTTCATCGCCTCAAGGATGCAGATTGTTTGACCCACGCTGATGCGGGAGCCCACTTCGATAAAGGGGGCCTCTCCGGGGGCCGAGGAGCGGTAGAAGGTCGCGACCATCGGGGCCGTGATCTCCAAGAGGTCAGTGCGGCTAGCTGCAGCGGCCGGGGGTGGCGGGGAGGGCGTCGCCGGCAGGCCCCCAGCGGCTGGTGCCATCTGCATCGCAGCAGCCATTGGGGCGGCCTGGACCATGGCCACAGGGGCTGCCCCAGGCAGATTGCGGCGCACCTCGAGGCGGAAATCGTCGCCCTCAAGCTTCAGTTCCTGGATGTCGCTCTCGCCAATCAGGTCGAGGAGCTGGCGGAGTTGGTCGTGACTTAACTGCATGGCGATCAGTTCTCCCTACCCAGGTAGCTATCGGTGCGGGTATCAATCTTGATCCTCTCGCCAATCGATAGGAACAGGGGAACCATCACCTGGGCACCTGTCTCCACAATGGCGGGCTTGGTGCCACCTGTGGCCGTATCACCCTTAACCCCAGGGTCGGTCTGGGTTATCTGCAGCACCACGGAATTGGGCAGTTCCACCTCCAGGGGCTTGCCATTCCAGTAGATGACGCTGACCTCCATGCCCTCATTGAGGTACTTGCGGGTATCGCCAATTTGTTTAGCGGTCAGACGGGTCTCCTCGTAGGAAGCCATGTCCATAAAGACGTAGTCATCACCCTCCATGTAGGTGTGCTGGAGGGTGGCCTTCTCGAGCACCGCCTGGGGCATGGTCTCGCCAGCCCGGAAAGTCTTCTCCACCACGTTGCCGCTTTGCACCGCCTTGAGCTTGGTGCGCACAAAAGCAGAACCCTTGCCGGGTTTTACGTGCAGAAATTCAACGACACGCCAGACCTGGCCATCCAGCTCAATCGTGGTGCCCGTACGAAAGTCGTTGCTGGAGATCATTCCGGCGGTTCGGATCTGGCGGATTGTACGGCTGGCTACAGGGGCAGCCCCAGCCAGCTCCCAACAATGGACGGTTTCGTTATGCCAAAGTCCAGGCAGCGACACAAAAGGGCATGGCAAAAGGCCAAAACTGGTGGGCCTGGGCAATGTCCCTATTGCTCGGATTACTGGTGGCCCTGCCACCTGCCTGGGCCGCGCTGCCCCAGGGCAATGCGGTGACCGATCCAGCAGCCCTGCTGCGCAACGCCCTGCCGATCGATGCCCCAGATCTGCAGAACCTCCAACACAAAATTGAGGGCACCAGCGACGATCTACGGGCCAAGCGCTGGCCGGCCCTAGAAAACTCCGTTCGCAAGAGCCAAGCGCTGCTGACCACCCGCCAGGGCCCGATCCTGGCCAGCTTTAAGCAACAGGACCACGTCACAGCTGAGGAGCTGCTGGGCCAGCTCAATGGACAGCTACAAACCCTGGCCGCCGCCGCCGAAGCCCAGGACCGCGACCGCTTTCTAGAAGCTCGCCGCACTGCCCTAACCACGATTGGCACAGCCGAAGACCTGTTGGTCGGTCCCTTCCCCTATACCCTTCCAGCCGAATACGACGACCTGCCCAGGCTGCTGGGCCGCGCCACCGTGCAACTCACCACCACCAAAGGCGATCTGACCGCCGTGGTGGACGGCTACAACGCCCCCCTGACTGCTGGCGCCTTTGTGGACCTGGTGCAGCGGGGTTTCTATGACGGGCTGCCCTTCATCAGGGCCGAAGACTTCTACGTCCTGCAAACGGGGGACCCCAAGGGCCCCGAAGAGGGCTTTATCGATCCCCAAACCAAGCTGGAGCGCAAGGTGCCACTAGAAATCAAGGTGCCGGGCCAGGAAACCCCCTTCTACAACCAGACATTCGAAGACCTGGGCATGTTCAAGGCAGCGCCGGAACTGCCCTTCTCCACCAAGGGAACCCTGGGCTGGGCCCACTCCGACGAGGGGCTTGCCGATGGCTCATCCCAGTTCTTCCTCTTTCTATTTGAGCCAGAACTAACTCCGGCCGGCCTAAACCTGATCGATGGGCGCTATGCCGCCTTTGGCTACGTGGTGGATGGCTTTGATGTGCTCGAAGAGCTCACGGCCGATGACGGCATCGTCAAAGCCAAGGTTGTCGAGGGTGGATCAAACCTCCAGCCCCACGCCTAACCCCATCGGGACTAGGCAAATAGACATAAAAAACCGCCCCGTTCGGGGCGGCCTGGAAGATCACTTCCATTGTTTGGCAACTATCTCAGCGAGATCAACAACGCGCTGGCTGTAGCCCCACTCGTTGTCGTACCAGCAGATCACCTTCAGCATGTTGCCGCCCATCACCAGGGTGAGTTCGGAGTCGATGATGGTGCTCTCATCGGTGCCGGCGTGGTCGCTTGATACCAGGGGCAAATCGCAGTACTTGATGATGCCCTTCATCGAGCCCTCGGAAGAGGCCTTGAGCAGGGCATTTACCTCTTCTTTGGTCGTGTCGCGGCTGATGTCGAGCACGATGTCAACGACGGAAACGTTGGGGGTCGGAACGCGCATGGCGATGCCACTCAACTTGCCCTTCATCGGCGGATAGACCAAGGCAACTGCCTGGGCAGCACCGGTGCTGGTGGGCACAATGTTGACGGCTGCGGCCCTTGCCCGGCGCAGGTCGCGGTGGGCGGAATCCAGGATGCGCTGGTCACCGGTGTAGCTGTGGGTGGTCGTCATGGTGCCCTTGACGATGCCGAACTCCTGATCCAGCACCTTCACCACCGGGGCCATGCAGTTGGTGGTGCAGCTGGCGTTGCTGAGGATGTCCCAATCTTCATGGCGGTACTGGTCAGCGTTAACACCCACCACAAAGGTTCCAACCTTTGCGCCCTTGCCGGGGGCCGTGAGAATGACCTTCTTGGCACCAGCCTCAAAGTGCTTGCTGGCTCCAACATCGTCGTTGAAAACGCCGGTTGACTCAATTACCAAATCCACGCCCCACTCCTTCCAGGGCAGGTTGGCTGGGTTGCGATCGCAGAAGGTCTTGATCTCTTTTCCGTTGACAATAATTGTGTCTTCGGTATAGGTCACCTCCGCATTGCGGAGGGGGCCAAGCATGGTGTCGTACTTGAGCAGGTGGGCATTAGTTTTCATATCGCCCGAACCATTGAGACCAACAATCTCAATGTTTGTGTCTGCGCCTCTACTAAGCCAGCAGCGCATGAAGTTGCGTCCGATTCGTCCGAATCCGTTAATTGCAACGCGCAAGGTCATGGCAAACCGCAGCAAAGCCGCGAGAAGAGGGGTTTTGGCTGCAGATCATACAGAAACAGTTTTGCCGAACCCTCTTGCGGCGGAGGCGATCAGGCAGGACCATGCCAAAACGCGCAGCAACTCTTTGCAGAGTTCTGGGCCCCGCCGGCCTAATTTCAGACTGGCCACCATCCCGGATTGGAGTTGCCCTTGGCCCCGTTGCTTGATCGCCACCAGCCTGTCCACTTCATCGGTGTTGGTGGCATCGGCATGTCAGCCATAGCCGAAATCCTTGCCCTCAGGGGCTTTGTCGTCAGCGGCTCCGATGCCCGCGACAACGAAGTTCTCGACAACCTGCGACGCAATGGGGTGCGGGTTTTCCGGCAGCAAAGCGCTGCCACGGTGGCCGCAATCCGCAGCGGCACCTCCCGCCAACCACTGGTGGTAATCAGTTCGGCCGTACCGGAAACGAACCCCGAACTGCGGGAAGCCCGGCGCCTGGGCCTGAGCATCTGCCATCGATCGGATGTGTTGGCCGCACTGATCAATGCCCAACCTTCCATTGCTGTGGCAGGTAGCCACGGCAAAACCACCACCAGCACCCTGATCGCCACCCTGCTGGCGGCCACCAACCACGATCCCACCGCCGTAATTGGCGGGATCGTTCCCGCCTTTGGCAGCAATGGGCGTTCTGGAGCTGGCCGGCTTTTGGTGGCCGAGGCCGATGAATCGGATGGCTCCCTGGTGAAATTTCAACCCGAATGGGGGGTCCTTACCAATGTGGAGCTCGATCACACCGACCACTACCCAAACCTGGAGGCCCTGATCAGCACCCTGCAGCGCTTTGCCAAGCGCTCCAAGGGGCTCCTGGCCAATAGGGATTGCCCGGTACTGAAGGAGCACTTCAAGGCCCGCCACTGGTGGTCAAACGAAAATCCCGCCCAGGTGAGCTTCGCCGCCATCGCCACCGATGAGCGCGGCGATGGCACCAGTGCCGACTTCTATGAAAAGGGCGAAAAGGTCGGCTCCTTTGAGCTGCCCCTGCCGGGACGCCACAACCTCAGCAACGCCACGGCAGCCATGGCGGCCTGCCGCCTGGTGGGGGTTTCCTTTGCTGAATTGCGGCTGGCCGTAGCCGCCCTTAAGCCGCCAGGCAGGCGCTTTGATTTCCGCGGCGATTGGCACGGCCGCCTAATCGTGGACGACTACGCCCACCACCCCAGCGAGGTGGCCGCCACCCTGGCAATGGCCCAGTTGATGCTCAGCAGTGGCCGCAGCACCCTGCCGATTAATCCGAAGCGGCTGGTGGCCGTGTTCCAG
Organism: Cyanobium sp. HWJ4-Hawea; assembly: GCF_024345815.1. Classification (NCBI taxonomy): domain Bacteria; kingdom Bacillati; phylum Cyanobacteriota; class Cyanophyceae; order Synechococcales; family Prochlorococcaceae; genus Cyanobium; species Cyanobium sp. HWJ4-Hawea. Next base: position 43,311 of record NZ_JAGQBV010000003.1, read on the forward strand.
CCCCACCGCTACAGCCGCACCGCCCAATTCCTCGAGGGTTTTGCCCAGGCCCTCAGCCAGGCGGACCTCGTCCTAATCGCCCCCCTTTATGGCGCCGGTGAGGCCCCGATTCCGGGGATCAGCAGTGCGGCCCTGGGCCAATCAATTAAGAAGTTGGCGCCCAAGAGCCAGGTGCACGTTGCCGGCAGCATTAAGGAATTGGCCCAGCTGGTGGCCGAGATCAGCCTGGCCGGCGACCTGGTGCTGGCCATGGGGGCAGGCGATGTGAACAACCTCTGGGACCGGCTTCTGAAGGTCAAGTTGCCCAGCGAGCAGGCCACCAACGTGGCCATGGCGGCCTAGGGCCTTGGCGGCCTTGCCTAACCACCCGCCCCTGGGCCTGCAGCGGGCCGTCCGCTTGGATGCCTTCACCACCTGGAAAGTGGGGGGTGAGGCGCAATGGTTTGGCGAACCGGCAACCGGGGCGGAGCTATGGGCCCTGGTCCGTTGGGCCCAACTGCAAAAGCTTCCCTTGCATTGCATCGGGGCAGGCTCCAACCTGCTGATCGCCGATGGGGGCTTGGGGGGCCTCACCCTTTGCCATCGCCGCCTCCAGGGCAGCCAGCTGGATGGCTCGAGCGGATTGGTGGAGGCCGAAGCTGGCGAGCCGATCCCAACCCTGGCCCGCAAGGCCGCCCGGGCCGGCCTCAGCGGCCTGGAGTGGGCCGTGGGCATCCCAGGCACGGTTGGTGGGGCGGTGGTGATGAACGCCGGCGCCCAAGGGGGATGCACGGCCGAATGGCTGCATTCAGTGACGCTTCTCAATCCCCTTCAACCAGAAAAACCAATCGAGTTACTTGCCGCTGAACTCGCCTTCGGATACAGGCAGAGCCTTCTGCAACAGGAACCATGGATTGTGCTTTCGGCCCGCTTTCAACTTGAAAGCGGCCATGACCCAGCTGCAATTACGGCGCGTACCAGCGCCAATTTGCACAGCCGCACCAGCAGCCAGCCCTATCAACAGCCCAGTTGCGGCAGCGTTTTTCGCAACCCCGAACCCCACAAGGCGGGGCAATTGATTGAGGCCCTTGGGCTCAAAGGCCGCCAGGTGGGTGGGGCCCAAATTTCACCCATGCACGCCAATTTCATCGTCAACAGCGGTGGCGCCACGGCCGCAGATATCGAGGCCCTGATTGCCGAAGTTCAGGACCAGGTGCAGTTGGCCCATGGCATGCGCCTGCACACCGAGGTGAGGCGCCTGGGCGATTAGCCTGCAACCAACAACACACCCCATATGGCTGGCTTCGGACTACCCAATTTTGGCCAGCTGACCGAAGCCTTCAAAAAGGCCCAAGAACTGCAGCAAAACGCCCAAAAGCTCCAGGAGGAGCTCGATGCCATGGAGCTGGAGGGTCAAAGCAGCGATGGCCGCGCCAGCGTCTGGCTATCGGGCAACCAGCAACCCCTCAAGGTGCGGCTGGATCCAGCCCTATTGGCGGAGGGCCAGGAGACGGCCGAGGCCGCCGTCCTGGAGGCCCTAAAGGCCGCCTACGCCGAATCCACCGGCACGATGAAAGGGCGCATGGAAGAGCTCACCGGTGGTCTCAATTTGAACCTGCCGGGCCTGGGCGGTTAATCCGCCTCCGGTTCACCCTGGCGCTGGCGCCGCCTGGAGGCCTGCCGCAGGCTGGGATCCAACCGGAGCTCCAGGCGCCCGCCCCGCTGCCTGAGGCCGGGCTGGGGCCTAACCGTGGCCACTGCCAGCCGCTCCGACACCGCGATCACCTCAGCCAAGCACTGGCCGTAGAGGCCGTAGCGGTCCCAATCTGTGCCGATCGCGCAGCCGGGATCACCCTGGTGCAAACAATTACTGAAGCGGCATTCACCCAGGGCCAGGCCCTGGCGCAACTCTGGAAACAGAGCTGCCAAGGCCGAGGGATCTGAGGGCCATTCGGGTCGGTTGAAACCGGGGGTATCGGCCACCAACGCCCCAGGCGCCAATGCAAAGAGTTCCACGTGGCGGGTGGTATGCCGACCCCGCTGCAGGCGTCCAGAAACTGCCCCGACCCGCAACTCCAAATCAGGCTTCAGGCAATTGAGCAGGCTGCTCTTACCAACCCCAGAGGGGCCACTCAAGACGCTGATTCCAGGCTTTGCCAACAGCGCCCGCAACTCCGGCAGGCCCGCACCTGAATGGGTGGAGATCGCTTGGACCCCATAGCCCCAAGAGCTAATCCGTGCCAGCCAGCCAGCCAACTCCTGGGGGGGCACTAAATCCGCCTTGGAAAGCACCAACAGCACCTCCTGGCCACTGGCCTCAGCAGTGATCAAAAAGCGACAGAGCTGAAAGGGATCCAGGGCCGGCTCCGCCATGGCCACCACCACCACCACCCGGTTCACATTTGCCACGGCCGGGCGCTGCAGCAGGGAGCGCCGCGGATCCACCGCAGACACCGCAGCACGGGCCTGCACCCAGTCGATACCCTCCACCCTCACCCGATCCCCCACCCAGACCGTTTGCCCCCCCTTGGCCAGCCTGGTGCGGCGCGTGCAGAGCAGCCGTTCCACCCCGCCTGGGCCCTGTTGATCCAATTGCACCCAACAAAAATTGGCCACCAGGGCCACCACCAAACCCGGCAGCCCCTCAGCCGCCATGGCGGGTAATCAACAGACGCACGGCGGAGCCATCGCTGGGATGGGGCAGGGCGCTAAGGGCATGGCCTTCGCCGCGGAGACCTTCAGCCACCGTTTGTTCCGGCTCACCCCGGTCGAGATCCACTTCCAATAGGGCGCCGACGGGGATTTTTTCGAGGGCCAGGCGGGTGCGAATGAAGTTCATCGGGCAGGGCGTGCCCCGCAAATCCAGCCTTACAGCAGGGCTTACCCCCACTAGCCGAACAAACCGCCAAAAAGCCCACTTTTATGGGGATGCTTTTGGCCCTTGTTGCTGTGGTGACCTGCCAGTTGCTGCAACAACTCCCGCTCCTCAGAGTTGAGCTTGGTGGGCAACAGCACCTTGACGCTAAAGAGGTGGTTGCCCCGGGCCACGGGATTGCCCAATTTCGGCACCCCCTTGCCCTGGAGCGTCAGTACGGCGCCGGGTTGGGTGCCAGCCGGAATCGGCAGTTGTTCGAGGCCATCCACGGTTTCCACCTCGATGGTGTCGCCGAGAATCGCCTGGAGATAATTCAGGTTGATCTCCGAGCCGATGTTGATCCCATCACGGCGCAGCTGGCCATGGGATTGCACACTCAAAAACACATAGAGATCGCCCGCCGGGCCGCCCCTTTGGCCCGCATTGCCCTCATTGGCTACCCGTAGCCGGGTGCCGGTATCTACCCCGGCGGGAATATTGATCCGCAGTTTTTTACGCACCTGCTGGAGACCCTGGCCGCCACAGGCTCCGCAGGGATCGGCAATCACCTGACCGCTGCCCTCGCAGCTGGGGCATGGGGCCACCTGGGTGAAGTTCCCAAAGGGAGTCCGGGTGGCCCGGCGCACCTGGCCCTGGCCCCCACAGGTGCCACAGCTGGTGGGACCACTGCCGGCCTTGGCGCCGGTTCCCTGGCAGGTGCCACAGGTCTCCAGGTGGCGGATCTGCACCTCCTTTTCGATTCCAAAGACCGCCTCCTGAAAGCTGATCGTCAGATCAAGCCGAAGGTCATCGCCCTGGCGGGGGCCCCTACGGCGCTGTCCCGCACCAGCCTGCTGGGCCCCACCAAAGCCACTGAAAAAAGTTTCAAACAGGTCAGCAAAGCCGCCCATGTCGCCCATGTCGGGCGCACCGCCGCCACCGCCCAGGCCGGCTTCCCCAAACTGGTCATAACGGGCCCGGCTTTGGGGATCGCTCAGCACCTCATAGGCGCGTCCCACCTCCTTGAATTTGTCTTCCGCACCGGGGTCCTTGTTGACATCGGGGTGGTACTGGCGCGCCAGACGCCGGTAGGCCCGCTTGAGGGTGTCTGGGTCGGAATCCCGGGCGACTCCGAGCAGGTCGTAGTAATCGGCCATCAGCCGTCCTGGTGGTCCACGGGACCGGCCCCAGCAGCTGGGGATTGGCCGTCTGCCGGCCCAGGACCCATCGACACCTTGACCAGGGCATGGCGCAGCACCCGGCCATTTAGGTGATAGCCCCGCTGCAATTCCTCGATCACCACATCCTCCGGATGGGTTTCGCTGGGCTCCCGCAAAACCGCCTCATGGAGGCTGGGATCAAAGGATTCGCCCTCAACCCGCATCGGCGAAACCCCGAGCTGTTTAAAAACATCCACCAGCTGCTTGTAGAGGCCCTGGTAGCTGCGATGGAGGGCCTGGGCCTCCTCGTGCTGGGGATTGAGCTGCTGGCGGGCCCGGTCGAAGTTGTCGACGACCGGCAGGATTTCGCTGAGGGTGGTGCAGGTGATCTGCAGGCGCTGGTCCTCGCTATCCCGGCTCTGACGCTTGCGGAAGTTGTCGAAATCAGCCGCCAGGCGCATGTACTGGCCGTTGAGCGCTTCGTTCTGCTCCCTAAGGCTGGCTAGCTCGGCCTCCAGATTGACCGGGCTCTCGCCAGTTTCCTGGGAGGTAATTGGCTCTTCCCCTGGTTGTTCAGGGTCAACAGCAGCAGGTTGTTCGCCTGCAAGGGGGGTGGTTTCACCCTCTAAAGCCTGTTCTGGAGCGCCCTGGGGGCTGCCCTCGAAATTGCTCTCACCGCTCATGGAGGAGTCGCCGCTCATGGCTGACGGGGGCACAAATCAGATCTAGACATGTTGAAGGCAGATGGGCACCTCCCACAAGCGGCGGAAGCCCGCACCTTTTGTTCCGATGATTTTTCCCTCCGGCGGCTCCGTACCCGAAGCTCGCATCCTCGAGCAACAGCGCCTGAAGGCGGAACTGCTGCTGCAAAAACCGGTGTTGACCCCAGAGGAACTGGGCCAGGCCGATGCAACCCTCCTGGGGGGGGCGGGCGCCAGTTTGGAGTTCTGGCGGAGCTGGGGGGCCATGCCCCTGCAGCAAAAGGGCCAGATCCTGAAGGTGGCCATTCCCTGCAACTGGGGCCCCGAGCAGCGCCAGCAACTCCTCCACCAGCTGGGCCGGCCAGCCGAAGAAACCCAATTCCAACTCGCTTTGGCGGCGGACATCAACAGAGCCCTGGAGCAACAAGTAACCCCTGCGCCGATGGTCCGCACCCGATCGCTCACCGAGGGCCTCACCCTGCCTGCAACCGACAGGGCCCTCCAGGAGGGGGGTGATCCGGAGGATCTCGAAACTTCAGCCGCCAACCACGGTTCACCAGTGGTGAGCCTGGTGGATCGCATCCTGATCGAGGCCCTCGAGAGTGGGGCCAGCGATATCCATGTGGAGCCCCAGGAGGCAGGTCTGGCAATCCGCTTTCGCCTCGATGGGGTTCTCCAGAAGCAACTGGATGACCTGCCCAAACACCTGGTGCCCGCCATCACCTCCAGGCTGAAAATCATGGCCGACCTGGACATTTCCGAGCGGCGCCTGCCCCAGGACGGCCGGATTCGGCGCAATTACCGCGGCCGAACCATGGATTTCCGAGTGAGCACCCTGCCCAGTCGCCACGGCGAGAAGGTGTGTCTAAGGCTCCTAGATAGCGGTGCCACCCAGCTTGGGCTCGACAGCCTGATCACGGATCCCGATGCCCGCCTGGCCCTGCGGGCCCTGGGCTCCAAGCCCTTCGGCATGATCCTGGTGACAGGCCCCACCGGCTCAGGGAAATCCACCACCCTCTACGCCCTGCTCTCGGAGCGCAATGGGCCGGGCATCAACATTTCGACGGTGGAAGACCCGATCGAATACTGCCTGCAGGGCATCACCCAGACCCAGGTGAATCGCGAAAAGGGCTTCGACTTCAGCACCGCCCTGCGGGCCTTCATGCGCCAGGACCCAGACGTGCTGCTGGTGGGGGAAACCCGGGATACCGAAACTGCCAAAACGGCCCTGGAGGCTGCCCTGACCGGCCACCTGGTGCTTACCACCCTGCACTGCAACGACGCCGCCAGCGCCATCGCCCGCCTGGATGAGATGGGGGTGGAGCCGTTCATGGTGAGCGCATCCCTATTGGGGATCGTGTCGCAGCGTTTATTGAGACGGGTATGCCGCCATTGCCGAATCCCCTACCAGCCCAGCAGTGAGGAACTGGGGCGCTTTGGCCTACTGGCCAGCCATGAAACAGCGGTCAGCTTTTACAGGGCCCAGACCTCCGCCAGGGCTCAGCACTCCGCCAGGGCTCAGCAGGGCAACCCCACGGCAGATAGCTGCCCCCACTGCCTGGGCAATGGCTACAGGGGACGGATTGGTGTCTACGAGATCCTGCGGATGAATGAAACCATCGCCGCGGCCGTGGCCAAACGCTCCAGCACCGATGCGTTGCGGCGCCTGGCCCTGGAAAGCGGCATGAAAACCCTGCTGGGCTACGGCCTCGACCTGGTGCGCCAGGGCCACACCACCCTGGAGGAGGTGGAGCGGATGTTGCTGACCGATGCGGGCCTGGAATCGGAGCTTCGAGCCCGCTCCCTGGCCGCCTTGAGTTGCGGCAGCTGCGGCGCGGGACTGCGGGACGAATGGCTGGAATGTCCTTACTGTCTGACCGCAAGGAACTGAGTTGCGGCGGAGCTAGGGGCGATGGAGCCTTATCTCGAAGACCTAATGACCAGGCTGGTGCAGGCGGGCGGAAGCGACCTGCACCTGGGCGCGGGCCAACCCCCCTACGGACGCTTCAACGGCCAACTCAAAGCCATGGCAGCAGAAGCCCTTGATGGGGAGAGCTGCAACAGGCTGGTCTTGGCGCTGCTTAACAACACCCAGCGCAAACAACTGGAGCAAACTTGGGAGTTGGACTGCTCCTACGAACTGGAGGGGGTCTCGCGCTTCCGGGTGAACGTATATCGCCAACGGGGCGGCTACGCCGCCTGCCTGAGGGCGCTGGGTCAGCAGATTCCCAGCCTGGAAGCCCTGGGCCTGCCCCCGGTGATCGAAGCCATGGCCCGTAAACCCAAGGGTTTACTGCTGGTAACAGGGCCCACTGGCTCCGGCAAAACCACAACTCTGGCGGCCCTGGTTGAGCACATCAATCAAAGCCGGGTGGAACACATCCTGACGATCGAAGATCCGATTGAGTTCACCTACACCAGTGCCCGCAGCCTGATTCACCAAAGGGAGGTAAACGAAGACACCCGCAGCTTTGCCAATGCCCTGCGCTCTGCCCTACGGGAAGACCCCGACGTAATCCTGGTGGGAGAACTGAGGGATCTGGAAACCATCCAATTGGCCATCAGCGCTGCCGAAACCGGCCATTTAGTACTCGGCACCTTGCACACCAGCTCAGCCGCCCAAACCGTTGATCGGATGGTGGATGTCTTCCCCGCCAGCCAACAGACCCAAATTCGGGTGCAACTCAGCAACAGCCTGGTGGCGGTGTTCTGCCAAACCCTTTGCCGGCGAAGTCAGGCCGGGCCGGAGCAACAGGGCAGGGTGATGGCCCAGGAAATCATGGTCAACACCCCCGCCATCGCCAACCTGATTCGCGAGGGCAAAACGGCCCAGCTCTACTCCCAGATCCAAACGGGAGGGCAATTTGCGATGCAAACCCTGGAAAAGGCGCTGGCAAACCTTGTGCAGGCGGGCACGGTAAACCTGGAGGAAGCCCTCAACAAAACCGGCAAACCGGAGGAACTACAAAGGCTGCTGGAGCGCCCCTAGGCCGTGGCGCGCTTTGTAAGTACCTACGTCGGCAAAAACGGCGAACCCCGCCAACTGCGGGTTGAGGCGGTTGATTGGTTTGATGCCAAAAGGCAACTGAGGCGGCGGGGAATCCGGGCCAGCCAACTGGAGCTCCTAACTGCCTCCCAACCTCCAGGCCCTGACATTTCAGGGAGCTCAGGCGGCTTTATGCAGCTTGAAAGACTGCTTGAGGCCAGGCCTGGGATCAGGGAGAAGGCCCTCTTTGCCAACAAATTGGCCGCCATGGTGGATGCCGGTGTGCCCATCGTGCGCAGCCTGGATTTGCTGGCAGCCCAGCAAAAAATGCCCCTGTTCAAGCGGTCCCTGGTGAGCCTTTGCCGTGAGGTGAACGAAGGCAGCAGCTTGGGAGCCGCGATGCGGGCATGGCCCCAGGTATTTGACCGGCTTACGGTTGCCATGGTGGAAGCGGGCGAGGCCGGCGGGGTAATGGATGAATCCCTAAAGCGCCTGGCCAAACTGCTGGAAGACAACGCCAAATTGCAAAATCAAATCAAGGGGGCATTGGGCTATCCAATGGCGGTGCTTTTAATTGCAGTTTTAGTTTTCCTAGGTATGACAATATTTTTAATCCCCACCTTTTCAGGAATCTTCGAAGATTTAGGGGCCCAGCTGCCCCCATTCACCCAACTAATGGTGACCCTAAGCCAGCTGCTGCGCTCGATCTTTTCCATCTTTGCGGCTGCCGCCCTATTGCTGGGGGGTTGGCTATTTAGCCGCTATTACGCCAGCGCCCATGGCCGGCGCCGCATAGATGGCTGGCTACTGAAACTGCCCCTATTTGGAGATCTGCTGCAAAAAACAGCCACCGCCCAATTCTGCAGAGCCTTCAGCTCCCTAACCCGGGCAGGTGTTCCGATCCTCTATTCCCTAGAAATAGTGCGTGAAATAGCTGGCAACATCCTGATTGCCGATGCGATCACAGCCTCCCGCAACGAAGTGCAGGAGGGGATGCCACTCAGCCTGGCCCTATCGCGCAAAAAAGTATTTCCAGAGATGGCCTTAAGCATGCTTGCCATTGGCGAAGAAACCGGAGGAATGGACACCATGCTCTCAAAGGTGGCCGACTTCTATGAAGACGAGGTGGGGGCAGCCGTAAAGGCCCTCACGGCCATGCTGGAGCCGGCGATGATCGTGGTTGTGGGAGGCATCGTGGGATCGATCCTGCTGGCCATGTATTTGCCGATGTTTTCGATCTTTGATCAAATCAAGTAGCCCTGGCGAGCGGCAATCGCCTGTCCCGCCAGCCAACCGGAACTCCAGCAGTGTTGGAAGTTGAATCCGCCGGTGATTCCATCCACATCGAGCAGCTCACCGGCCAGATAAAGCCCGCTGCTAATCCGACTTTCCATCGTGGCCAAGCTCAATTCAGCCAAGGGCACGCCACCGGCGGTTACAAACTCCTCACCAAAGGGTCCCCTGCCGGTGACTTCGTAGCGGCTGGCCCGCAGGGCCTGAATCAGGCCGATCTGGTGGACCTTGGAGAGATCGGCCCAGCGCCGCTCTGGATCGGCCCCCACCTGAACCAAAAGATGCCCCCAAAGGCGGCGACTCAGCTCGGGCCAGGGACGCCAATTAGTCAATTGGCGCTTGGCCTGGTGGCTGCGGGCCTCGGCAAACCAACCCTCCAGCTGGGCCTGGGAGCGGCCGCCGCTCCAATCCAGCTTCAAGACGGCGCGATAGCCCACCTGCTTCAAGGCGCGGGCGGCAAAGGCCGTCAGCCGCAGGGTTGCCGGCCCACTGAGGCCCCAGTGGGTAATCAGCACCGGACCCTGTTGGCAAAAACGTTTTGTGCCAACTGCCCTATCGCCGGTTGCCAAGTCGGCGGAAAGTTCCAGCTCCATTGCCACCGGATCCATCGCCACCCCCGCCAGCTGCCGCAGGGGGTCAGCGGCGAGGGCCAGGGTGAACAGCGAGGGCACGGGCGCCACCAGGGTGTGGCCCAGGCCAGCGGCCAACTGCCTGCCGCTTGGGTGACTACCCGTGGCCAAGACAAGCTGACCGGCCTGCATGGCCGCACTGCGGGAACCATCGGGCCCCGGACAGCGCAGCTTCAGCTCAAAGCCCTCCCCAGGAGCGCCAATTGGCACTGCCGTTTGAAGGGCGGTGCCGAGGTGGAGCTCTACCCCGGCCAACTGGGCCGCCCGGCGCAGGGTCTTAATTACCGATTCCGAGCGATTGGAGCGGGGAAACATCCGCCCATCGCCTTCCTCAACCAGCTCCAGGCCGTGGTCGTCAAACCAGGCGACGGCATCGCCCGTGGCAAAACGGCTAAAGGGGCCGCGTAGGGCCTGGGATCCCCGGGGGTAATGGCCCACCAAAACCCTGGGATCCCAACAGGCATGGGTGACGTTGCAGCGGCCACCGCCACTGATTCGCACCTTGGCCAGGGGTTCGGGGGTCGCCTCCAGCAGATGGACATCCCTAGCTCCGGCTTCGGCCGCGGCAATTGCGGCCATAAATCCCGCCGCCCCGCCGCCGGCCACCACCACGGCGGCACGGGTGGGCAGCATGGGGGAATGGAGCACGTCGACGGGAGTAGCTATCGCTTCAGTGTGGCTCCAATGATGGACTACACGGATCGGCACTTCCGGGTGTTGATGCGCCAAATAACCAAGCGCAGCCTGCTCTACACCGAAATGGTGGTGGCCCAGGCCCTGCACCATGCCCGCAAACTGCCGGAGGCCAGCCAGCCCGGTGGCCGCCTGGAGCGCCTGATCGGCTTTGATCCGAGCGAACACCCACTGGCCCTCCAGGTGGGTGGTGACGATCCGGTCCTGCTGGCGGAGGCTGCAGCCCTAGCGGCCGATTGGGGCTACGACGAGGTCAATCTCAACGTGGGCTGCCCCAGCGAAAAGGTGCAGAAAGGCAGGTTTGGGGCCTGCCTGATGGCCGAACCCGACCAGGTGGCCCGCTGCATTGCCGCCATGGCCGCCGCCAGTGCCCTGCCCGTAACGGTGAAACACCGCATCGGCATCGACGAGCGCGATTCCTATGGGGAGTTGATCCAATTTGTGGACACGGTGGCCGCCGCCGGAGCAAGCCGCTTCAGCGTGCACGCCCGCAAGGCCTGGCTGGAGGGCCTCGATCCCAAGCAAAACCGCACGATCCCTCCCCTGCGCTACGAGTTGGTGCACCAACTAAAGATCGATCGGCCTGACCTCAGGATCGAAATCAATGGGGGGCTCCAGACCCTGGCTGCCTGCCAGGAACAACTGACCCTGGTGGATGGGGCGATGGTGGGCAGGGCCGTGTACGACCACCCCCTGCGCTGGGCTGGGGTCGATCGGGATATTTTTGGCGTCATTCAAGCTGGGCCGATCAAAGCCTCAACGGTGGTGCGTGGTCTGATTCCCTATGCCGAGGGTTGGCTCCAGCGGGGCAATCGGCTTTGGCCCATCGCCCGCCATTTGGTTCATGTGGTGGAAGGGGTAAACGGCGCCCGGGCCTGGCGACACCAGCTCGGTGTGGCCGCTGGCCAAAAAGACGCCGGCACGGAGGTGATGGACCAGGCTGCCCGGGCCCTGGAAGAGCGGGGTTACTAGGCCCAAACCCTGGGCTAGCCGTCAGGCCTCGCTGCTGCCGCTACGGCGGCGACGGGTGCGGCCCGCATCAAAGCTGTCTCCAGCAGGCGCTCCACTGCCATAGCTGCGGTCCTCCCATCCCTTGGCGCCCGATCCCCGCTCAGGGGCCGATCCCCGTTCAGGGGCTGATCCACCCCCCCCCCCATCCCCCCCCCCGCCGTGGCCGTACCCGCCGCCGCCGTAGCCGCCCTCGTTGCGGCGGGGACCACCACCGCCGCCACCGCCAGCACTGCGGGGTTCCGCCTTGTTGATCCGCAGGGGGCGACCCATCAATTCCACACCCTGAAGGGCATCAATTGCCTTCAGTTCGGCGGCGTCATCGACCATTTCCACAAAGGCAAAACCGCGCTTGCGCCCGGTATCGCGCTCCAGGGGCAGGGCGCAATTCGTAACTTCACCAAAAGGTGCAAACAACTCAGCCACGTCTTCCTGCTCTGCGCGGAAGGGGAGATTGCCAACAAAAATGCTCACGAACCAAGGTCGGCCCCGGGGCCGCTGAAATGTGGGCCCAAGGGCCTCTAACCAAGCAAGCCTAAATCGCCCAATTACATCTGGCCTGGCCTAGCAAGCCAAGCGGCTGCGCATTCGTTGCAGCTGTTGATCCACCTGCTCGAAGCCAGTACCACCCTCACTGCGGCGGGCCGCCACAACCTGGCGGGGGGCAATGGCCGCATAAATGTCGGCTTCAAAGGAGGGATGAAGCTCTTTCCAGCGATCGAGGCGAAGGTCCTTGAGCAGGAGCCCCTCCGCCAAGGAACTTTTCACCAGGCCACCCACCAGTTGGTAGGCCTCCCGAAAGGGCACCCCCTTGGCCACCAAATAATCGGCCACATCAGTGGCATTGGAGAAGTCGGCAGCCACTGCTGCCTCCAGGCGTTGGGGGCGAAACTCGAGGCCCTCCTCAAACAAAATCGCCATCGCTTCTAGGCAATCCAGGCAGGTGCGCACGCCGTCGAAAAGGGCCTCCTTGTCTTCCTGGAAATCCTTGTTGTAGGCAAGGGGTAGGCCCTTAATCATGGTGAGCAGGCCCACCAGATGACCAAACACCCGGCCACTCTTGCCGCGCACCAATTCGGGCACATCTGGGTTCTTTTTCTGGGGCATCAGGCTGCTGCCGGTGGCACAGCGGTCGGTCAGGCCGATAAAGCCAAATTCCTCACTGGCCCAGAGAATCACCTCCTCACTTAGACGGCTGAGGTGCACCAACACCAAACTCGCCGCCGCCATGAATTCCACGGCGAAATCGCGATCGCTTACGGCATCCAGGCTGTTGGCATAGATCTCGGCGAAGCCCAATTCGCTGGCCGTTTGCCTGCGATCAATCGGCACGGGTGTTCCGGCCAGGGCCGCCGCCCCCAGGGGACAGATATTGACCCTGCCGCGCACATCGGCCAGACGAGAGCGATCCCGCTCGGCCATCTCGATGTAGGCCAGCAGATGGTGGGCCAGGCAGACAGGCTGGGCCCGCTGCAGGTGGGTATAGCCAGGGATCAAGGTGCTGCGGTGGGTTTCCGCCTGGCTCAAGAGGGCCCTTTCGTAGCGAATCAGGGCAGCATCGATGGCATCGATCTGGCCGCGCAACCAGAGCCGCACATCGGTGCCCACCTGGTCGTTGCGGGAGCGACCGGTATGCAGTTTTTTGCCCAGGGGTCCGAGCAATTCAATGAGGCGGTGCTCAACGGCAAAATGCACGTCTTCCGCCTCCAGGCCAGGGTTGAACTGGCCGGCCGCCGCCTCGGAGCGCACCGTCTCCAGGCCCCCAATCAACTGGGAAGCCTCCTGCTCGGAAATCACCCCACAGGAGCCCAACATGCGGGCATGGGCCACGGATCCATCGAGGTCCTGCTGGAGCAGGGCGATGTCGAAGCCGATCGAAGCGTTAAAGCGCTCAATGGCGGGGTTGAGGCCCTCCTCAAAGCGATCACTCCAGGTGCTGGCCGGAATCGAAGAAGCGGAATTGGGCTCGGCGGCCATTGGGCGCTGCTGGCTGGAAGCGAGCCCTCAGCTTGGCAGGGAGGTCAAGGGATGCCCCCGTCCACCTTCAGCACCACCATCGAGGCGTCATCTTCGAGCTGGTGATCCGCCCCCACAAAGCGATCGAGACGGGCAAAGAGCTCATCGAGGATGCCCTGGGCCCCCAGACCCGATGCGCAGACAGTCTGGAGATGGGCTAGCAGGCGTTGCTCAGCAAAGCGTTCGCCGTTTAGGCCCGTGGCCTCCGTAACCCCATCTGTGTAATAGAGCAGCACATCGCCTGGCTCCAGCACGATCTGCCCTAATCCGTAATTCACATCCAGCTGGAGACCAATTAATAACCCCGGTGCATCGAGGCGCTCGATCCGCCGGCGGGCTTGGCGCCAGAGCAGGGGGGGGTTGTGGGCCGCATTCGCATAGCGCAGCAGACGGGTGCGGGGATCGAAATCGGAATAGAAGAGGGTCACAAAGCGGTGGGAATGGTCCAGGTCCTCCTGGGCCAGCTGGTTGAGATCGTGGAGAATCCGATCCGGGCGATGGCCGCTTAAAACCTCTGCCCGCAACATGCCGCGCAACAGGGTCATCAACAGACCAGCGGGCACCCCCTTACCCATCACATCCCCCATCACCAGGGCCCAGCGGCTGGCCTGCCGCCGGCGCCCCGTCAGCTGGGGCCTGGTGGGAATGAAGTCGTAATAGTCGCCGCCAACGGCAAAGGCCGAGCGACATCGGGCAGCTAGATCAACCCCCTCAATCACCGGGCAACGGTCCGGCAGGAGCTGGGCTTGAATCTCTGCGCCAATGCTCATTTGGCGATCTAGCCGCTCGTGGCGCTGCTTCGCCTGCAGGAGGCTCTCACTTTCCAGGGCCACCCCGGTGAGATCGGCGACCAACTGGAGATGGCGGCGATGAATCCCACTCCAGGGCAAACCGTGGGAGTTGCCAAAAACGTACAAACGTCCGCGCTGGCGGTTGCGGGCCACCACGGAAGTGGCGACCACCTCGACCTCCCCCAAAAGTCGCCCCACCAATCCATCGAGCAGGGCCACCAGCGATTGGTGATCGCTGCAGGCAGCTAAATCAGCATCAGGTAAGGCGGCAAGCTGGCGCAACAGCTCGGCGCAACGATCAGCTGGGGTGGCCTGTAGCTGGTCGTGCCAGAGGCGTCCGTCGTCATGGAAGACCAGCAAAATCGCACCCTCGGCATTCACCAGCCGGCTGGTGAGCAGGGGCACCAACTCGAGAAAGCGGCTGAGGTTGGTGAAACTGCGCAGGGCAAATGCCAGGGAGGCCAGCAGCTCCTGGTTGTGGCGTTGCTCCTGGCTGAGGCTGTCGAGCAACTGGCGTAAAGACGCCGAAGCCGAGAAAACGGAGCCATTGGGCGGCATGGTGCTCACCAAACGGCCTCAAGAGACCCGAAAGATAGCGACCTAACTGGCCAGGAGCGCTTCCACAAACTCAAAACTGTTGAACGGTCGCAGATCGCGAATCCCCTCTCCCGCGCCCACAAAACGAATCGGCAGACCCGCCTCGGAGGCCACCGCCAGGGCCACACCCCCGCGGGCACTGCCATCGAGCTTGGTGATCACAACCCCGGTCAAACCAGCGGCCTTGGCAAAGGCCATGGCCTGCCTCAGGCCGTTTTGACCCTGGCTGGCATCAAGCACCAACAACGACTCCACGGCCGCCTCCGGCGCCAATTTGTCGACGATCCGGCGCACCTTGGCCAGCTCCTCCATCAGGTTGTGCTTGGTCTGCAGGCGCCCAGCCGTATCGACAAGCACCAGCTCGGTGCCCTTGGCCTTGGCAGCCCCAATTGCATCAAAAACGACCGCCGCTGGATCGGCATTAGCAGTGGTGTTGGCAATCACCGGCACGTCGCTGCGATCACCCCAAACCTGCACCTGTTGGACGGCCGCGGCCCGAAAAGTATCCGCAGCCGCAATCAGGCAGCTGTAGCCACTGCGCACTGCCAGGTTGGCCAACTTGCCCAGGGTGGTGGTTTTACCTACCCCGTTCACCCCCACCATCAGCCAAACATTGAGGCGATCCCGCTGGGGGGCCAAAAGGTCTTGGCCGCTCTCCTTAATCGGGCCCTGCAGCACCTGCCGCAGCTGGTCCTTGAGGAAGCGAATCCCCTCCGTGGGATCCACCACCTCCTCGTTAAGACGCTTGCGTAGGGCATCGAGCACCCGGTCGGTGGCCTGAACCCCCACATCGGCCCGCAATAGGGCCCCTTCTAGGTCGTCAAGGATTTCAGGGGTGAGGGGATCGTCACCGAGGTTGTCGAGCAACTGGGTGACAAAACCCTGGCGGGTTTTCTCCAACCCCTGGCGCAGGCGAGACAGCCAATCGATCTCCTCTAGGGAAATCTGATCAACCCGCTTGCCCTGGGCTGCGAGCACCTCGGCCGACCAGGTGAAGGTCTCGTCAAATTCCCCCAACTGGGGCTCGGCGCTGGCCCGCGCCGGCCCAGAAGCATCAGCTAGGGCGCCAACTTCTGCCGGAGCGACAACTTCTGCAGGGGCGGCGATGCTCTGTTGGCGCTGGACCCGCTCAGCTGCGGCCTGCTCCAGCAGCGAAAGACCCTGCACTGGAGCGGGGGTTTCGGGGGCTGTTGTTGGGGGGGCTGCTGTGTGGGGGTCCGCTAATGGCTGTTGTTGTGCAGGTTCCGCATGGACTACTTGCTCTTGAACTGGCTCGGGCTGGGGTGCTTCCTGTTCTTTGGCAACTTCCTTTTGGGCAGCTTCCTCCTTGGCCGCCTGCTGCTGGGCCTTTAGACGCGCATAGGCCTGCTTCGCCCACTCCAGGGCCTCAGCATTGGGGTCTACGGGGGCCGCCTGTTCGGCGGCGGGGGTCTCTTCCTGGGGAGCCTGGCCCCCTTCGCCAGTGCGGTTAAACCAGTCGTAAACCATGGCTAAATCAGGCCTCCCCGCTTGTCAGAACCTGGCTGGGGATATGGCCAGCCGCCTTGGCGGCGGTGTAACGGCGCAGCACCCCATTGATCATGCGCCGGCCCTGCTCATCGCTGTAGCGGTTGGCCAACTCCACCGCCTCATTGCAGGCCACGGCCGCCGGAGTGGCGAACTGGCCCAAATCGACTACGGCCAGGCGCAGGATGTCGCGATCAATCCTGGGCAAACGACCCAAACGCCATCCCTCCATCACCCCATCCAATTCAACGTCGATGGTTTCCCTTTGGGCCAAAACCGCCCGGGCCCGCTGAATGGCCCCCATCCGCACGCTCTCCTGATCGGCCAAGAGCAACAGACGGGGCAATTCCAGGCTGGCTGAGAGGCGATTAAGGGCCTGCTCGGCCGATTCCAGGCCGGCTTGGAGGTGCTTTCGAACCCGCGGCAATTGCTGGTCACCCTGCTCCTGCAACTCACTGTCGAGCAGTTGCTGCTGAGCCGTTTGCAGATTTTCGGCCGATAGGTCCAAGGCCTCGCGCACATGCTGCTGAAGGGTGGATAGGGCCTGTTGCAACAGGACATCCATGGCCCCATCGGCCAAGCTCTTCGGGCCCGGACCCCGGTCGCTGGTCTGGCCCAACATCAGCAGGGCCAGTTCACGGGAAAGGGTGCGGCTCTGCATCAGGACATCTGGGGGGCACGCAGCTGGGCCAGCAAGCTGGAAAAGCTGCGATTGGGGGCTTCACGCTCATCGGGGTTAACGATGCCCGCGGAAATGATCGTGCGGAAGGCATCTTCCACGGAGAGATCAAGATCCTTAACGGAGCGCTCTGGCACAACGGTGTACCAGCCGGTGGTTGGGTTTGGGGCGGTGGGAATGAACACGCTGAGCATCGGTTCGGTAAATCCAGCCTGCATGGCTGATCCCAGCACACCTGTGACAAAACCCAGGGCAAATAGACCCTCCCTGGGATATTCCACCAACACAACCCGGCGAAACTTGCTTGAGCTGCCCTGGAGAAAGGTCTCAAGCAGCTGCTTGAGGGTTTTGTAAACCGAACCAGCCACGGGAATCCGCAGCAGGGTGCCCTCCCCAAACTCGAGCAACCAACGGCCGACGATGTTGCGGGCCATCAAGCCAATCAGCAGGATCCCGAGCAGGGGAACCAGGAGGCCCACGCCCAGGTTGATCAGCTCCAGCAACAGCGGATTAAGGGTGTTGAAGGGGTTGAACTGTTTGGGAATCGAGGTGAGAAAAGCCAGCACAAAACGGCTGACCGTGGTGGCCAGCCAAATGGTGGTGGCCAGCGGAATCACCACCAACAGACCTGCAATCAGGTCGTTCTTGAGGTCCTGCTGAAACCGATTGGCCAGCGGCTGGTCAGATTTGGGATTGGACTGAACCAAGGAACAATCCGGAAATCCGGTATTCAGCTATCTGGGGGCAACCTAGCGAGGCACGTCTCAGATCAGGGCCACCAGGGCCAACACCCCAAAGGCAATGGCCAAAACTGCCGCGCGCCAGGTGCCACCAAAACGCCTCTGCTGCACCGCCAAATCCCTGCCCAACTTGGCCTGACCCAGTTGCTGTTCCTGCTTCTCGAGCTGGGGCTTGAGCTGGGTATCAATGAATTGACGTGCCTTGAGCTGCTTTTCCTGCTCCGACATCGTGGCTGGAATTTGACCGGCCTTCTCCGCCTGGGCAATCACCTGGTCCACCGCCTTGGGATCGGCCAATTGCTGCTTCTCCCGCTCCAGTTGCAGCGTCTGCATCGCTAGGGCGCCATCGGCCTGGGCCACCTGTTCACCCGTGGCCTTTTCAGAGCCGATCGACACGGGCACCGCCACCACCATCGTGATGGCGAGCACGATGCTTACCAGGCCCACCACCCAGCGGATGGGGGTGCGGTCGGGGCCCGGTTGATCAAGCCTGGAGCCGTAGAGCATCAGCACCAGGCCCAGCAGGGCCATCGGGGATTCGCCCACCAGACGATCTACAAATAATTGGCGAAAGGGCTCCAAAGCCCAGTTCCAGGAGGCCAACAGCACCAGCATTTGCAGCGCCAGCAGCACCACCAAGGTGATGCCCACCCAACGAAGCAGGTGGCCGAAACGGGTAATTGACGCGGTGCTCACGGGGTTTACGCAGCAAACTATGGGGGTGGCGCAACTTTACGGGTGTTAGCCCTAGCCCTCCAGCTCAAGGAGCAGGCCCGCTCCCTGGGCTTCAACCCGGTCGGTCTGGCGGCCGTGCCAGGGGGGGAGAGGATCGCCCTGAGAACTGCCGCCCTCCAACGGTGGCTGGCGGCGGGATACCAGGCCGACATGGGCTGGATGGCAGACCCAAAACGACGGGCCATAGAAAAATTGCTTCCCGGGGTGCGCAGCCTGCTGGCGGTGGGCCTGAACTACTACGTGAAAACCGAGCGCGCCGAGGGTTCCCTGGCCGTGGCGCGCTACGGCTGGGGCCGCGATTACCACCGCACCATTGATCGCCGCTTGCGGCAGCTTGGCCGTTGGCTCGAGCAGCAGGTGCCAGGGGTGGGTTGGCGGGCCTGCGTCGACAGCGCTCCCTTGATGGATAAGGCCTGGGCTGAGGAGGCAGGCCTCGGCTGGATTGGCAAACACGGCAACCTGATAAACCGCGACCAGGGCTCCTGGCTATTGATCGGCCACCTGCTCACCGATTTGGAATTGCCAGCCGATGGCCCTGGCCAACCACTCTGCGGTAGATGCACCGCCTGTATCGAAGCCTGCCCAACCGGGGCAATTCGCGAGCCCTTCGTGGTGGATAGCCGCCGCTGCATCGCCTTCCACACCATCGAAAACCGGGATGCGGAGCTGCCAGCGGCCATCGAAAAGGGCATGGGGACGTGGGTGGCAGGTTGCGATATCTGCCAGGACGTCTGCCCCTGGAATCAGCGGGAGCTGGAAAGCAGCACCGATCCGGATCTACAGCCCCGGCCATGGCTGCTCAATCTCCAGGCCACAGAAGCCCTGGAATGGAGCGATCAAACCTGGGATGGCAAGCTCCGGGCCTCGGCCTTGAGGCGGATCAAACCCTGGATGTGGCGCCGCAATATCCAGGCCGCCGAAAAATCCCTTGCCCAGCAACTACCTCCCTAGGGTGGGTTACCCCTATTTCTTGCCCCATGGCCCCCCGCTGGCTCCGAGCTGGAGTGGCAGCACCCCTGATGTTGGGGCTCTCCCTGGGAAACCTGCCGGCTGCGAGGGCAAACCTGGTGCCCTACGTCTACATCCCCCAAAGGGTTGAGTTGGAAGGGGCTGGTCTGGGTATAGCCCAAGCCGCATCACGCCTACTGCGCCTAGGCCAGGCGGCGGAAGCCGCCCAATTGGCCGCCCTCACCGTGCAGCTTTTGCCCGATGACCCAAGGGGCTGGCTGCTGCTTGCAGAAGCCCAACTACGCAGCAAACAGCTCAAGGAAGCGGGAACTTCCCTGGCTCGGGCAAAGGAATTGGATCCGCGCAATCCGGGCATCTGGTTTGCCCAGGGCTCCCTCGCCCTGCGGGAAGGTAAGCCGGAAGCTGCCATAGAGCTTCTGGGCCAGGGCCTCAAGCTGGATTCCAACAACGCCGGTGCCTATTTCGACATCGGCAATGCCCACATCCAGCTGGCCCAACCAGTCCCTGCCCTAAAGGCCTTTGAACAGGCCGCCAAACTGCGCCGTGATTTCTGGGAAGCGATCAACAACCAGGGATTGGTGCTGTTCGACATGGGTAAAACCAAGGAGGCCCTTGGTCGCTGGCGCCAGGTGCTCAGCCTGAAACCGGACGCAGCCGAGACAAACCTGGCCTTGGCCACGGGCCTTTTCAGCGAAGCAGCAGGACGCCAGGACAGCAAATATCAGGAGGCCTTGGCCCTAGCCAACAAGGCCCTGGCAGCTGACCCCAACTACGTGCTGGATAGCTACCAAAAAGACCAGCTCTGGGGACCAAAACTGCGCCTTATAACCCAGGAATTACTTCAGCAAAGTGGGCTTAAGGCAGCGGTGGAAAGGGCCCTGGCCAATGCCAACCCCGATGGCAACGAAGAGGAGTAGGAATTCCAGGGTCTAGGCACCATCTGTAGGCTGAGCCCAAAATTCAGCCTTCTCCCAGCAGCATCGGATGGCCGAAGAACGGATCCAACCGATAGCCCTGCATCAGGAGATGCAGCGCTCGTACCTCGAATACGCGATGAGCGTGATCGTGGGTCGGGCCCTGCCCGATGTACGCGATGGCCTCAAGCCCGTACAGAGGCGGATCCTGTTTGCGATGCATGAGCTGGGCCTGACCCCAGATCGCCCCTACCGCAAGTGCGCCCGGGTGGTGGGCGACGTGCTTGGCAAATATCACCCCCACGGCGACCAGGCCGTCTATGACGCCCTTGTACGGCTGGTACAGACCTTCGCCAGCCGCCATCCCCTGCTGGATGGCCACGGCAACTTCGGCTCGGTCGATGACGACCCCCCGGCCGCCATGCGATACACCGAAACCCGGCTGGCCCCGATCGCCAACGAGGGGATGCTCGATGAAATCAGCAGCGACACGGTTGATTTCGCCCCCAACTTCGACAGCTCCCAACAGGAACCCACGGTGCTGCCGGCCCAGCTGCCATTCCTGCTGCTGAATGGCTGCACCGGAATCGCCGTGGGCATGGCCACCAGCATTCCGCCCCACAACCTCGGCGAAGTGGTGGATGCCCTGATTGCCCTAATCCGCAAACCGGACCTAAGCGATGAAAAGCTGCTGGAACTGGTGCCCGGACCCGACTTTCCCACCGGTGGTGAGGTGCTTATTGGCAGCGGCCTGCGCGAGACCTACCTGGGCGGCAGGGGCAGCATTCCCATGCGAGGTGTTGCCCACATTGAAGAAATCCAAATGGGCAAGGGGCGCCACAAACGCTCTGCGGTGGTGATCACTGAACTGCCCTACCAGCTCAGCAAGGCTGGCTGGATTGAGAAATTGGCCGACCAGGTCAATGAGGGCAAGATCGGCGGCATCTCAGACATTCGCGATGAAAGCGATCGCGACGGCATGAGGGTGGTGGTGGAGTTGCGTCGGGATGCAAGTCCGGAAGCGGTGCTGGCCGATCTGCAACGGCGCACTGCCCTCCAGAGCAATTTCGGAGCAATTCTGCTGGCCCTGGTTAACGGCCAACCGGTGCAGCTGAGCCTGCGCCGCATGCTCCAACACTTCCTCGAATACCGGGAACTGACAATCCTGCGCCGCACCCGCCATGCCCTAAAGCGCTGTGAGGACAGGCTTGAGGTGGTGGAGGGGCTGCTGAAGGCCCTCCGGGCCCTGAAACAGGTAATTGAAATGATCACCGCCGCCGCCGATGCGGCAAGCGCCAAGGCAAGCCTGCAGGTGCACCTGGATCTAAGCGAACGCCAGGCCGATGCGGTTTTGGCGATGCCCCTGCGCAGGCTCACCGGCCTTGAGCAAGAAAGCCTGCGCAAGGAGGCGGAAGAACTGGGACTTAAGCGCAAGGAACTGCGCCATCTGCTCGATAACCGGGAGGTCCTGCTAGACACCCTGGTGAACGAGCTGAAAGCCCTAAAAAAACGCTTTTCCACGCCCCGGCGCACCCGCCTGGTGGAAGGTGGAGATGAATTGGTCGCCCAGCGAGCAGCCGCGGTTCGCCCCAATGCCGAACTGCAACGGCAGCAGGCCTTTGCCGCATTGGCCAGTGAAAGCCGCCTACTAATCCAAGCCGACGGGGCGGTCAAGATTGTTAGCCCCCAAATGCTGGGGCGAATGCACCTCGAAGAGGTGAGTCCGTTAGGCGACAACCCCTCACCAGCCCAGCTGATCTATCCCATAGCCCAGCAACCGCTGTTGTTGGCCTTCAGCGAAAGCGGCCGAGTTGCCCTTTTGAGGTGGGAATTTGCCGGCCAACTGAATGGCTCCCTAGAGAAATTTTTACCAGACAGCATGGAGGGTGAAAGGGTCGTGCAGGTGGTTCCACTCCCCACTGAAACCACTAGCAGCATTGGTTTATTGAGTAGCGACGGCCGCTTCAAAAGGCTGTCGCTTGAAGATTTTCAGGAGCTCTCCGGCAGGGCTGCCACGGTGCTCAAGCTGAAGGAGGGGGTGTGTCTACAGCGGGCGGTGGTCTGCCGAGAAAACAGCGATTTAGTGGTGGCAAGCAGCACCGGCAGGATGCTGCGCCTGGAGGTAAATGAAGGGAATCTGCCCCTAATGGGTAGGGCTGCCCAGGGCCCAACGCTTATGCGTCTGCTGCCGGGAGAAGCGGTGGTTGGGGCAGCCTGCGTTGGCAAATCCAGCGAAAACTCCCTTAGCAGCCTGGTGCTGGCCACCAGCTATGGCCAAATAAAACGGCTCAAATTGGACGATTGCCGCATCTGCCAGAGGGGAGATCTAGGACAAATCGGGATGAGATTTGAACAGCGCGGTGATCAGCTAGTTGATCTCTGCGGGGCTTCATTTGGCCTGATCAGCGCAGTGGTGAGTGAAACCAGAAACATTCGCCTTAAACCCGATGAAATCGAGGCGCAAGACACCGCAGGCAGCGGCGATAATATGGGGCTTAAGGCTGGAGAACACCTACAAAGGTTGGTCCCTCTCTTAACAATCTAAGCAGTTAACAATCTAAGCCCTTGAAATCTAGCCTATTAAGAATTTAAACAGTGGCCGCAATACCAGCGGGCTCCAACATCAGTTTACTGGAGCTCACTGATTCTTCCATTTCAATGGGATAGGCACCATCGAAGCAAGCAGAGCAGAAATTACTGGAATTGTCCTTTGCTGCATCAACCATGCCAGATTTACTTAGATAGGCAAGGGAATCCACTCCCAAGTGCTCAGCTATCTCTGCCAAGGTGAGGCGGGCAGCAATCAACTGATCCTGGGTATCCGTGTCTATTCCGTAGAAGCAGGGGTGGGTTACGGGCGGCGAACTGATCCGCATGTGCACTTCGGTGGCACCGGCATCCCGGAGGGCCGCCACCAGCTTCCTGCTGGTGGTACCTCGCACGATCGAATCATCAATCACGACAACCCTTTTACCGGAAAGCACATCCGGCAAAGGATTGAGCTTTACCCGGATACCTGCCTCACGCATCGCCTGGGTGGGCTGAATAAATGTGCGACCAACATAGCGATTTTTTATCAACCCATCTCCAAAAGGAATGCCGCTGAATTGTGAATAGCCAATCGCGGCGGGGATTCCGGAATCAGGAACGCCAATTACGATATCTGCTTCTACGGGATTCTCACGGGCCAGGGTTTCACCAATACGCACCCTATAGCTATACAGAGATTCGCCAAAGAAACGGCTGTCTGGCCTGGCGAAATAGATCATTTCAAACACACAAAGCTTGACCGGCTCGCTAGTCCATTGACTGCGCTGGGGCTGGGAATTCCCCGGTTTAAAATGGATAATTTCACCTGGATTCACATCACCATCAAATTTGGCGCCGATAATATCTAAACCACAGCTTTCACTACTTACAACCCACTGGGCCTTTTCAATATCACCAATATGGCCAAAAACCAGCGGCCTTATCCCATGGCCATCCCTAAGGGCAAAAAGGCCCACCGGAGTACCGATCACTAGGCTAAAAGCACCCCGACAGCAGCCAGCAGCTGAGCGCAAAGCCCCATCCCAATCCTTGCCCTCATTGACTGCCTTTTGAAGACAAAAAGCAATCAGCTCAGAATCGGTGGTGGAGGTGAGCTCATTGGCAATGTCGGCCAGCTTCTGGCGCAATTCGGGAGCATTGACCAAATTGCCGTTGTGGGCGAGGGCAAATGGACCCAGACGGGTCATCAAAACCACCGGCTGGGCGTTACAGACCTTGCTGCTGCCAGTTGTGGAATAGCGGTTATGGCCGATGGCCAATTGACCCTGCATCCGCTCAAGCATGTCCTGGTCAAAGACCTGGCTCACCAAACCCATGTCTTTATGGAGCCTGACCTTGTGCTCTCCATCAAAAACAGCTATGCCCGCCGATTCCTGACCGCGGTGCTGGAGTGCATAGAGACCGAAATAGGTGAGGTTTGCAACTGGCTGGTCGGATGCCAGAACGGCATACACACCACAGGCTTCTTCTGGCTTGTCGGGACGCTCTTTAACCACAGGCGCCTGGACAAACCGATAGGGGATTTCATTCTGCATCAGCGAGCCCATCAAAGCGGGGGCGCCAGATCAGCCCCCAAACGCCTGGGCAGGGCCTGCTCAAAACTTTCGCGGAGTTCGGCCACCGGCAGTTGCAGCAGATCAACCCCCGCCTGGCTGATCAAAAATTGATCACCCGCCTCCACCTCCCCCAGACACTGGGCTGGCACCTGGTTACCTGCGGCACCAAATTGATCTAGGGCCTGCTGCCAGGCCGCAGCCTGGGCGGGCTTAATGCTCACCAAAATGCGTGCCCCGCCCTCGCCAAACAAAAGATGGTCCAGGCGAGCTGGGGAGGAAGGCAGCTCCAGGTGGGCGCCATACCCGGAAGCAATGCAAGCCTCAGCTGCAGCGACCGCCAAACCCCCATCACTGAGGTCGTGGGCAGAGGCAACCAGATCAGCCGCAATGGCCTGGCGTAGGAAGGCCTGAACGTCCCTCTCTAGAACTAAATCAATCTCCGGGGGCCTACCTGTCACCAAACCGTGGACAACCTCCAGATAGCTGGTGCCGGCAAGGCTCACCCTCGGATCCAAACCATCGGTCAAAGGTGCTCCCAAGAGCCAAATCCGATCACCTGGTTCCCGCCAAGCCAAACCGGTTACTTGGGCCAGATCGTGGACCAAGCCCACCATTCCCACCACCGGAGTGGGGTGAATCGGTTGCATCCTTCCGTCGGGGAGGCGGGTTTCGTTGTAGAGGGAGACATTGCCCCCCGTAACCGGGGTATCAAGGACCGTACAGGCCGTCGATAAACCCCGACAGGACAGGGCAAGTTGCCAATAACCGGTCGGAGTTTCCGGGGAAGGAAAGTTGAGGTTGTCGGTTACGGCCAGGGGCTCTGCCCCCACACAACTGAGGTTGCGAGCAGCCTCTGCCACCGCCGCCATGCCACCCCTCTCGGGATCTAAGTAGACCCAACGATTGGGGCAGTCGACCACAGCGGCCACGCCGCGGTTCGCCTTGGCCATCGCATCGGGCCCCTGCTGGGGTCGCAAGCGCACCACGGCGGCATCGGCTCCCCCCGGCGGCACCACCGTGTTTGCCTGGACCTGGTGGTCGTATTGGCGATAAACCCACCGCTTACTGCCGATCGTGGGATCGTCGAGCAGGGCCAACAGCACCTGGCCCCAGGTTTGGGGATTGCCGGTGGCAATGCCAGCTAAGGAAGCCTGGGGCAGCTGGGATTCATGCCAGCGCCAATGGGCCTGGATTTCCGCTGGGGGTTCACTGATCAATTCGTGGTGATTGATCGGGGTGTCGTCAGCCAGGGCATTAGCTGGCACCTCCGCTGCCACCTCACCGTTTTGCAACACCCGCACAATGTTGTCGGGCAACACCCGACCCACCACGGCCGCCTGGAGACCCCAGCGGCGGAAACGGGCCATCAAGGCCTCCTCCTTGCCTGGTTTCACCACAAACAGCATCCGCTCCTGGGATTCGCTGAGCAAGAACTCATAGGGGGTCATGCCTGCTTCCCGGGCCGGCACCTTGTCGAGATCAAGCTCGATCCCCAAGCCACCTTTTGCGGCCATTTCCGAGCAGCTACAGGTAAGACCCGCAGCTCCCATATCCTGGGCGGCCAGCACATCGCCGCTCTGGAAGGCCTCTAAACAGGCCTCAATCAAACCCTTCTCCAGGAATGGATCTCCCACCTGCACCGCAGGGCGATCATCCAGGGAGGCTTCGGTGAGCTCCGCACTGGCAAAGCTGGCACCACCCATGCCGTCACGGCCGGTGGTACTGCCCACGTAAACCACCGGATTGCCCACACCCCTGGCGCCGGAGCAGACGATCTCCTCGGTCTCCATCAGCCCAAGGGCCATGGCATTGACCAGGGGATTACCGGAATAACTGGGGTCAAATGCCACCTCTCCACCAACCGTGGGCACGCCAACGCAGTTGCCGTAGTGGGCAATGCCCGCCACAACCCCCTCCATCAAGCCCACATTGCTCTCCTCATCTAGGGGGCCAAAGCGCAGGGCATTCAGCAGGGCAATGGGCCTGGCACCCATGGTGAAGATGTCGCGAAGAATCCCGCCCACACCGGTGGCAGCCCCCTGGAAGGGCTCAACTGCGGAGGGGTGGTTATGGCTTTCGATCTTGAAAGCGAGGCGCTGTCCCTCACCCAGATCCACCACTCCGGCATTTTCTCCAGGGCCCACCAGAATCCTGGGCCCCGTGGTGGGAAAACCCTGGAGCAGGGGCCTGGAGTTGCGGTAGCAACAGTGCTCCGACCACATCACCCCAAACATCCCCAGCTCGGCGCGGTTGGGAGATCGGCCCAAACGTCGGCAAATCTCGTCGTAATCAGACTGGCTGAGGTTCTCCTTACGGAGCGCATCGGACACGGAGTAGTCCGGCGCATCGAAGCGGGCAGCAACCACAACGGATCAGCAGCAGGCTTCCAGTATCAGATCCAGGGGTCTTCATCGGTTTCTGGGCGACCTGATACAGGGCCCCGCCTGGGCCCATTTCTTTCCTGGGGTTGATCCCACCCATCTTTTTGCCAAGGGGGCTCCTCAAGCCAACCCTCAACCCGCTCTTCGAAGCGGTCCCCAACCTTCTGGAACTGATCTCGCCAGCGCCTGGACCTGCGCAGAAACTCCTGGCGCACACTTGCTTTAGCAAGCGGTAAGTCGTCCAAACCTTCCAGTGGTGTTAAAACCTGGCCAGGTTTTTGATCGACAATCCGATCAGGAGTGAGCCGCCAACGGCTGCTCCCAGGCACTCGGGGATCGCTGCGACTGACCAGGTAATGGAGAATCCTGCCGGTTTTGAGCTCAATGGCCGCATCCGCCACAAAACCAATGGCCTCCTGGCGGCGATCCAAGAGGGTGGCATCTATCAAGGTTGGTAGGCGCTCCACCGTGGCCTGATCTGTTTCGCTGGGATCGCCCTTCACAAACAGCTCGGTCTCAGCCAGAGAACGCAATTGATTGAGGCGCCAAACCAAACGCTGGTTACCAAAGGAGGCGGGCTTACTAATCCACCCCAAAACACGGTGCACGGGGGGATGCATCCAGACACTGACCCCTGAGCCCTGGTCGCCGACCTGCTCGTCCATCACCCGCAGGCGCAGGAGATCACGCAACAGCAGCTGCTCGGGAAGCGCCAAGGCAATCAGCTACGGATTTGAACGGGCATCACCAGGTAGGTGAAGCGACCACCATCTACAGGAGTAAGAATCGCCGGAGTAGTTGGGGCATTGCACTGCAAAACCACCTGATCGGTGGCCATGGCCTTGAGACCATCAAGCAGGTAGCGAACATTGAAGGCAATCTGAATGTCTTCACCACTGATGTCGGCGGCGAGGGCCTCTGAACCACTGCCCACATCCTGGGCATCAGCCTGGATCAACACCTGGCCCTTGGCTGAATCGGCGCTGAACTTGACCACGTTGTTGTGTTGGTCAGCGAGGACCGCCACGCGCTCTAAAGCAGAGATAAGACCCCGACGATCGAGCTGAAGTTGGCGGTTGAAAGCCTCGGGAATCAACTGCCGATAGTTGGGGTAATTGCCATCCAGGCTGCGACTGGTCAGCACCTGATCAGCCCAAAGAAACACCACCTGGCCCCGATCGCAAAAAAGGCTCAGGGGCTCGTTGGATTGGCGACCGGAGAGCAACCTCTCCAATTCACGCAATGAGCGGGCGGGCACCGTTACGGAAAAGGGTTCGCCGTCGTTTTCACTGGTTTCTGCGGAGTGGCTTTCTGTGGCAGGGTTTTTTGTGGCATGGTCCAGACGCAAAACCGCTAGACGGTGGCCGTCGGTGGCTGCGCATTCGAGACCATCTGCATCCAGGGCGAGGTGGACGCCGGTGAGGATTTGCTTGGCTTCATCGGCACTACTGGCAAACAGGCTTGCCCGTAGCCCCTTAACCAGGGATTCAGCCTCCAGCTTGATCGGAGTGCCGCTTTGTACCAGGGGCAAGTCTGGAAAATCATCAGCTGGCATGCCCCGCATCTGGTAGCTACCCGAGAGACTGGTGAGCTCAACCTGCTCAGAGCCCTCAGGGCAATGCAGGGTGATCGGACTATCCGCCGACATCCTGGAGACGATCTCACCAAACATGCGGGCGGGCAGGGTGATGGCACCACTGGCTTCGACACTGGCCGCCAGGCTGGTCTGAATGCCCAAGCTGAGATCAAAGCCCGTGAGGCTCAGCCTGCCAGTGCCTGCATCGGCCGTAAGCAGCACATTCGCCAAGACCGGGTGGGTAGGCCTTCCTGCTACTGCGCGGCTGACCAGCTGGAGGCTGGCGTTGAGTTCCGATTGGGAGCAAACCAGCTTCATGGGATTCGGACCTTCGAGCCAGGTGGCCTGCAAACGATGACACCCACGCTTCCACAGGGCCGCCTTTTGCGCAACGCCTGTGAACCGTCCTCCCCAGGCTCTGTTCTTAAGGGATTAATTGATTTAAAGAACAAAATTAAAATCGCCGTAGTAGGGGCTGGTGGTTCTTGGGAAAACCTTTGGAAGCATTGCTACTAAAGAGATGTTGCCATTGCAGGCCTGGGGATTGAGATTTGCCAAATGGGTAAAGCCGATCGTTTTCCACCTTTTCCCTTGCCTGCGGAAAAGCCGATCTTTTTAAAAATCGAGCACGGGGTGTTCCCTGCCCAGCTTTTGCGGGGTTTCCCCCAGGTTTTGGGCAGACGCTTTGTCGATTGGTTGTGCTGATCCTTTACCTGGGGCCTTGGAATTTTTAGAAACCCAAAACCTTGGCAACTACTTCGGTGTTGGCAGCTAAACCCGTATGGAACTTGGCATCGTTGTGCTCGATTGCCGTGGTGGGGTCTTTAAGGCCATTGCCGGTGAGTACGCAAACGACAGTTGCCCCGTTGGGCACTTCGTGCTTGCGCTTGAGAAGGCCCGCTACGGAGGCCGCGCTGGCCGGTTCGCAGAAGACCCCTTCACCGGCCCCCAGCAGCTTGTAGGCGGTGATGATCTCGGCGTCGCTGACCGCCATGAAATCGCCCCCACTGGCCTGGCGGACGTCTAGGGCTTTCTCGCGGTTTACCGGATTGCCGATGCGGATCGCTGTGGCAATGGTGTCCGGTTGTTCAACCTTGTGCCCCAATACGAGGGGGGCTGAACCCGCTGCCTGGAAGCCCATCATCTTGGGCAATTTGCGGCTGTGGCCAGCTTGCTTGTATTCGTTGAAGCCCATCCAATAGGCGGAGATGTTGCCGGCATTGCCCACGGGGATGCAGAGCCAATCCGGTGCTTCCCCCAGGGCGTCAACAACCTCAAAGGCGGCAGTTTTTTGGCCCTGCAGCCTGTAGGGATTTACTGAGTTCACCAGGGTGATCGGGTAGCGATCGGCCACATCGCGCACGATTTCCAAGGCCGCATCGAAATTGCCCTGCACCGCCACCACTTCCGCTCCGTAGAGCAGGGCCTGGGCCAATTTCCCCTGGGCCACATAGCCATCAGGAATCAGCACAAAGGCCCTCATGCCCCCCCGGCGGGCGTAGGCGGCGGCGGCGGCCGAGGTGTTGCCGGTGCTGGCACAGATCACCGCCTCTGAGCCGGCTTCCTTGGCCTTGCTGATGGCCATGGTCATGCCCCTGTCCTTAAAGGAGCCGGTGGGGTTTAGGCCGTCGTACTTGAGAAATACCTTTACGCCCCTACCTATCTCGCCAGCAATTACGGGCGCTGGGATCAGGGGTGTGGCCCCCTCCCGCAGGGTGATGACTGGTGTTTTTGCTGATACCGGCAGCCAGCGGCGGTAGGCCTCAATCAGGCCAGGCCAGTCCTGCATGGTCGGCTTTGCCCCGAAGCTCAAATTGCCCAGACGCCGGATGGATCGGAGCACGGGCACGGGCAAAAGGGTTTGCGTTTCGAATCTAGGGCGCGGGCTTCAGACCATCGAGGGGCGATTCACTGAAAAATCTCACCAGTTCGGCGAGGGAACTGGCTTTCTTCAGGGCGGCCATCAAGGCTGGAATGCTCACTTCCATTTCCGCCACCGGATAGGCCTTCAAAAAGGAAATGGCGTTGATCGAGCCATTGCCGTTGGCGATGGCAATGATCACAGCTGCGCGTAGGGCTAGGACGCCGTCTTGGGATGCCTTGAGCGGATAGACCACCTTCGCCAGGCGGGCCAAGATTGCTTCGCCTATGCGGGTGTTGAGCAGGCGACTGACCAAGGTGACCGGCATGCTCAGCGATTGGTTGAGCATTTTTGCCACTTCCGCGGGCTTTTGCTTGCTTATGGCCAGCACATCTGCGCTCAGACCAACGGCTTGGCCTGTCTGGGCCAGGTGCTCTAATTCGGCCACGGGAATTGAGCGGCGAAAGGCACCGCTAACGAAAACCAGGTTTTCGGCTGCCAGGCCAGCCGGCGAGCCGACAGCTAGGCCCAGGGCTGCAGCTGCAGCGAAAAGAGCGCGGCGTTTGTTCAAGGAGTTCAAACCAATATGACCAAAACCCTAGGTGCTTTAGCCCAACTGCTCAAGCGGGAACAAGCACATCCCTCAAGAGACGCACCACGCTGCGCTCCGCCAGGCCCTTTGCCATTTGCACACCCATCTGGCGCAGGTTGGGTTCCCCCAGGACCCGTGGCAGGCGTTTGAGCAGGAGTTGGGGTTCGAACCCCGGTAGGGCCTGCAGAATTGTCACCAGTTGGCGAATCGGCTCCAAATTCAGCATTGGCAGTGGATCCTGGCTTGCCATCCAGGAACGTTTTTTGAGCCCAGGTGGTTGTAACTGCGCTGGGATCCGTTGGCTGAGTTGCAGGGTGGCGTTCCAGGCAACCGCATCCACCTGTTCGATCGCGGCCTCCACCAGCTGCTGGCGTAACAGCCCCCCATTGGCGGAGAACAGAAAATCGAGCACTTGATCCAGCAGGCTTTCCAGATCCAGTTGGCTGCCCTGGGAGGCGCTGGCAATCAGGTTGTCGAGCCTTTGCCAGCGGAAGATTTCGCCGTCAAACAGCATTTCCTTGAGGCTTTCCCGCAGGGATGGATCGGGATCTTCCATCAGGCGCCGGGCGAAATAGGGGTAGGCCGCTCCGAGGATTTTGAAATCGGGATCCACGCTTAGGGCGATCCCCTCGAGGGTCACCAGTGACCTGATGATCAGGGCGTAATAGGGGGGCACCCGGAAGGGGAAGCGATACATCACGCCGGAAAGGTCGTCGGTGACGGCCTTGAAATCCATCCGGCTGACGCCCATTTCGATCGCCTGGCCAAAGACATTTTCGAAGGCGGGCACGATTGGCTCGAGGTTCACGTCTTCCGCTAGGAAGCCGAGGGATACAAAATCCTTGGACAGTTTTGAGAAGTTGCGATTGACCAGATGCACCACCGCCTGGATCAGGCCGGTGCGCGATTCGCGGCTCACCTCACTCATCATTCCGAAGTCCAGGTAGGCCAAACGGCCATCGGGCAGGGCCAGCAGGTTGCCGGGATGGGGATCGGCGTGGAAGAAGCCGTGCTCCAGCAGTTGTTGCAGGCTGCAGTTCACCCCCACGCTCACCATGTCGTCGGGGTCGATACCCAGCTGGCGAACCGCCTCCAGGTTGGTGAGCTTCACCCCATCAATCCATTCCATCGTCAGCACCCGGCGGCTGGTGGCGTGCCGGTAGATGGCTGGTACTGCTATGCGGGGGTTTTGGCTGTGGAGCCGGGCAAAGGCCTCGGCGTTGCTCGCTTCATTTAGGTAGTCCATCTCCTCAAAAACCCGCTTGCCCAGTTCGTCGATCAGGGCGACCAGGTCGGAGCGGATCAGGCCCACGTTGCGGTTGAGCCAGGCGGCGATATTGCGCACGATGTATAGATCGAGCGTGATTTGCTCCCGCAGGCCAGGCCTTTGCACCTTCACGGCCACCGTTTGGCCAGTGGGTAAAACCCCCTTGTGCACCTGGCCCAGGGAGGCCGCCGAGATGGGTTCGGCATCCAGCTGGGCGTAGATCGCGCTGATCGGTGCGCCTAGGTCTTCCTCAATGCAGGCCATCGCCAGGGCGCTGTCGAAACCGGGTAGCTGGTCCTGGAGTTGGGCTAGTTCCTCCAGCAGTACTGGGGGCACGATGTCTGGCCGGGTGGATAGGGCCTGGCCGGCCTTGATGAAGGCAGGCCCCAGGGCCACCAGCAGTTCGGCGGCTTCCCGGGACCGGTTGCGGGACCGCTCCGAATTGCGCAAGAGACCGAATAGCCAGTCGCTTGCCACTCCCAATAGGTAGAGGCCGATCGGTACCAGGGTTTGCCAGAGCCTCTTGATCAGCCTTTGCGGGTGGCCGGCATAAATCCGGGTAATGGCAGCTGGGTCGTAGCTGAGCAGGCCAGAGGCCTCAATGAAATCGCCGAGTTCACTCATGACCCACAGGCTCACAACACGGATTCCCCCGCCTATCGCGGAAGGACCCTTTAAATCTGAGCCCCTTCTAAACGAAAGACACAGCCGCTACGGTCGGGCCGATCACTCTTTGGCTGGCGGAAGGGCCTGTGCTCACCGGACTGCGCCTCGAAAACATTGCCCTAATTGAGCAGCTCCAGCTGGAGTTCAGCGCTGGTTTCACCGTGCTTACTGGTGAAACCGGGGCAGGTAAATCGATTTTGCTCGATGCCCTCGATGCCCTGCTGGGTGGTGGCCCCCGTTTGCTTCGCCAGGGTTCGGAGCGGGCCCTGATCGAGGCCAGCTTCAGCCTCACCCCGCCGCTGCAGGCCTGGCTCGAGCAGCAGCAGCTGGATGCCGATGAGCAGGAAATTCTCCTGAGCCGGGAGTGGCGGCTCAGCGACGACAGGCTTAGCAGTCGCCACCGCCTCAACGGTGTGGCCGTCAATCGGGCTCAAATCCAGGAACTGCGGCCCCTACTGCTCGATCTCACCGTGCAGGGCCAAACCCAGCAGCTGGGCAAGCCCGGTCAGCAGCGGCGCTGGCTAGATCGCTTTGCCGGAGCTGAGCACCAGCAGCAACTTGGCCCGGTTGCGGAGGCTTATCGGGCCTGGAAGCGGGCCGTTCTTGGTTTGGAGGAGGCCCGCAGGGATTGGCTACAGCTGCAACAGGAGCGGGAGCGCCAGGAACAGCTGCTGGCGGATCTGGAGGCAGCTGGCTTGGAGGATCCGGCGGAGCGGGAGCGGCTCCAGGTCGAGGAAAACCGCCTGGCCCATGGGGTGCGCCTCGAGGAGGGGGTGATGACCCTGCTTGGGCGTCTGGTGGAGGGCGCCGAGCAGGCTCCATCGGTGCTGGACCATCTGGCGGCCTGTGGGGCCGAGCTTGACCTGATGCAGCAGCTCGATCCATCCCTATTGGAGCTGGCCACCAGTTGCATTGATGGCCTGGCCCTGGTTCAGGATTTGGCTCGGGATCTTGATCGCTATGGCTCTGGCCTCGAGAGCGATCCCGAAAGCCTCGGGCAGCTCCAGGAGCGCATCGCCCAGATCAAGGCCTTGGAGCGCCGCCACGGCAAGGATCTGGCCGAATTAATCCTCTGGCGCGACCAGTTGCGTCAGCAACTAGCCCCCGGTGGAGCGGAAGCTTCCCTGGAGGCCCTCGAGGCCGCTGAAGCGGCAGCCAGGGCCGGGCGTGACCTGGTCAATGGTCGGCTCAGCGCCGCCCGCCGCAGCGCCGCCAGCGAGCTGGAGCAGCAGTTGATGGCCGCCCTGCGGCCGATGGGCCTGGCAAACGTGCGTTTTTCCGTGGCCATTGAGCCAACAGCACCGGGGGAGGAGGGGGCCGATGGGGTGCAGTTTCTGTTTTCTGCCAACCCAGGCCAAGCCCTGGCACCTTTGGCGGAAGTCGCCTCGGGCGGCGAGATGTCGCGTTTCCTGCTGGCCCTAAAAACCTGCCTGGCGGCGGCGGATCCCCACGTGACCCTGCTATTCGACGAGATCGACGCGGGCGTGAGCGGCCGGGTTAGTGGGGCCATGGCCGAGCTGTTGCAGCGGTTGGCGGCCCAGCGCCAGGTGTTCTGTGTGACCCATCAGCCCCTGGTGGCGGCCGCGGCTGACCACCACTTCCGGGTGGTCAAGGAGGTGCTCAAGGGTTCCACCCATACCCGGGTGTCCCAACTGCGGGACATCCAGGCCCGCGAAGCCGAACTGGCGGAACTGGCGGGGGGTGATTCCGGGGAAGCCCGCAGTTATGCGGCCAGCCTGCTGGGTCCGGAGCGGCGCCCGTAGGATTACCTGTTACGTAGTCGCCCGGATGCCCCGCGCCCTCGCCAAGAGCGTGAACGAAAAAGCGGCGCTGCAGTCGCTCAATGGCGGTTCCCTGGAGGACGTGATCCGGGTGCGGGGTGCCCGCCAGCACAACCTCAAAAACATCGATCTCACCATTCCGCGCAATCGCCTGGTGGTGTTCACCGGGGTGAGCGGTAGCGGTAAGAGCTCCCTGGCCTTCGACACCATTTTTGCGGAGGGCCAGCGCCGCTATGTGGAGAGCCTCTCGGCCTATGCCCGGCAGTTTTTAGGGCAGGTCGACAAGCCCGATGTGGATGCGATCGAGGGCCTCTCACCGGCTATTTCGATCGATCAGAAATCCACTAGCCACAACCCCCGCTCCACCGTCGGCACGGTGACGGAAATTCAGGATTACCTGCGCCTGCTCTATGGCCGGGCTGGGGAACCCCATTGCCCCCAGTGCGACCGCTCGATTAGGCCCCAAACCATCGATGAGATGGTGGACCAAATCCTCGCTTTGCCAGAGGGCATGCGTTACCAACTCCTGGCGCCGCTGGTGCGGGGCAAGAAGGGCACCCACGTGAAGTTGCTGGGGGGCCTGGTGGCCGAGGGCTTTGCCCGGGTGCGAATCAACGGTGAGGTGCGCGAACTCGCCGACAACATCGAGCTCGACAAAAATCACGCCCACAACATTGAGGTGGTGGTCGATCGCCTGGTGGCTCGCGAAGGAGTCCAGGAGCGGCTGACCGATTCCCTGCGCACTTCCCTTAAGCGCGGCGATGGCCTGGCCCTGGTGGAGGTGGTGCCCAAGGCGGGTGAGGAGTTGCCGGAAGGGGTGGAGCGGGAGCGGCTCTACTCCGAAAACTTTGCCTGCCCGGTCCATGGGGCCGTGATGGAGGAGCTTTCGCCGCGGCTGTTCTCCTTCAACAGCCCCTATGGCGCCTGTGCCGACTGCCATGGCATTGGCCACCTGCGCAAATTCACGGCCGAACGGGTGGTGCCGGACCCCAATTTGCCCGTTTATGCCGCCATTGCCCCCTGGGCAGATAAGGACAATTCCTATTACTTCTCCTTGCTCTATTCGGTGGGAGAGGCCTTCAAGTTCGAGTTAAAAACCCCCTGGAACCAACTCAGCGACGAGCAACGGGAGGTGCTGTTAACCGGCAGCAAGGAGCCAATCCTGATCCAGGCGGATAGCCGTTATCGCAAGAGTGCGGGCTTTGAACGTCCCTTTGAAGGTGTCCTGCCAATCCTGGAGCGTCAGCTGCGCGATGCCAGTGGGGAATCGGTGCGCCAGAAGCTGGAGAAATACCTGGAGCTGGTGCCCTGCTCCACCTGCCATGGATTGAGGCTCAAGCCGGAGGCCCTGGCGGTGAGGGTCGGCCCCTACGGGATCCATGAGCTCACTTCCGTGAGCGTGGGTGAAACCCTGGCCCGTATTGAGGCCCTGATGGGGGTGGGAGCAAGTGAGGGAGTGGATCCCTTGCTCAATGCCCGCCAGATCCAGATCGGCGACCTGGTGCTGCGGGAGGTCCGCATGCGCTTGAAGTTTTTGTTGGATGTGGGGCTCGACTATCTGAGCCTGGATCGGCCAGCCATGACCCTCTCAGGGGGGGAAGCCCAGCGGATTCGCCTGGCCACCCAGATCGGTGCCGGCCTTACCGGAGTTTTGTATGTGCTCGATGAGCCCAGCATTGGCTTGCACCAGCGCGATAACGATCGCCTGCTCACCACCCTGATGAAGCTCCGCGACCTGGGCAATACCTTGATCGTGGTGGAGCACGACGAAGACACAATCCGTGCCGCCGATTACATCGTCGACATTGGCCCCGGTGCCGGTGTCCACGGTGGCCACATCGTGGCGCAGGGTGATTTTCAGGACCTCCTGGCGGCAGAAGACTCCCTGACGGGTGCCTATTTGAGTGGTCGCCGTTCAATTCCCACACCGGCAGAACGCCGCACCGAAGGCAGCCGCAAGATCACGATGGTGGATTGCGCCCGCAACAATCTCAACGGCATCAGCGTGGAGATTCCCCTGGGCAGGTTGGTCTGCGTTACCGGTGTTAGCGGTAGCGGCAAGAGCACCTTGGTGAATGAATTACTCCATCCAGCCCTGGAACATCAATTGGGCATGAAGGTGCCATTCCCTGCGGGCCTTGCTGAGCTGCGGGGAATTAAGGCGATCGACAAGGTGATCGTGATCGACCAATCCCCCATTGGCCGCACCCCACGCTCCAACCCCGCCACCTATACGGGGGCCTTTGATCCGATTCGTCAGATTTTTGCCGCCACCGTGGAGGCGAAGGCCCGCGGTTATCTGGTGGGTCAGTTCAGCTTCAACGTCAAGGGTGGCCGCTGCGAGGCCTGCAGTGGCCAGGGCGTGAATGTGATTGAGATGAACTTCCTGCCGGATGTCTATGTGCAGTGTGATGTGTGTAAGGGGGCCCGCTATAACCGCGAAACCCTGCAGGTGACCTACAAGGGCCACACCATTGCCGATGTGCTGGAGATGACCGTGGAGCAGGCGGCGGAGGTGTTTTCAGCGATTCCCCAGGCGGCGGATCGCCTGCGCACCCTGGTGGATGTGGGCCTGGGCTACGTCAAGTTGGGACAACCAGCACCCACCCTTTCCGGCGGTGAGGCCCAGCGGGTCAAATTGGCCACCGAGCTTTCTAAGCGGGCCACTGGCAAAACCCTTTACCTGATTGACGAACCCACCACGGGCCTGAGCTTCTTTGACGTGCACAAGCTGATGGATGTGATGCAACGCTTGGTGGATAAGGGCAATTCGATCCTGGTGATCGAGCACAACCTCGATGTAATTCGCTGTGCCGACTGGGTTATTGATCTCGGTCCAGAAGGTGGAGACAAGGGCGGCGACTTGGTGGTAATGGGCACCCCTGAGGAGGTGGCTGAGCATGCCACCAGCCACACGGGCAGGTATCTCAAGCAGGTGCTGAAGCAGCATCCGCCTGAGGTGGTGGGCTAGGGCCCAGGGGCTGGCCCATCTACGCCGGTGTAGTGGTTATTGGCATCGGGCATCCAGTAGCTGAGGTCGTTTTGCCAGAAAATCCTGCCGGGAAGCTGGTTTGTCGTCAGCTTGGTGCCGGCCATGGCCGTTACCAGTTGGCCCATTTCCAGGGCCGATAGATCGGTTTTCACATCGCTGCCAGCGATTTTTAGCAACCCGGGCAATTGGGCCAAGGTGCTGGGCTGGCCCAGTTTTTTGAACAGCTCAGCGAGCACAAGTTTTTGCCGTTCCATGCGACCCAGATCGCCCATTTCGTCGTGGCGGAAACGCAGGAAGCCCTCGAGCTGGTCGCCCTTGAGTAGCTGGGTGCCTGGATAGAGGTCGATGTAGAGCCCCTGGCTGTTGTCGACGTAATACATCCGCTTAGGCACATTGACTTCCACCCCGCCCAGGGCATCACCAAGCCGCTTGATTGCCCGCATGTCGACGCTCACATAGCGATCCACCGGCACCTGCAGCAGGTTGCTCAATTCCTGCTTCACCCCCTTGATGCCCCCGTAATTGAGCAGGGCATTGGCCTTGAGCACCCCATACTCCTGGGATTCCACGAAGGTGTCCCTGGGCACCTGGGTGAGTTGGGTTTTGCCGTCCTTGATCTGAACGGTGAACATCACATCGGTGTTGCCTGCCACCTTGTCGGCGCCCATCACCAGAATGCGTCGATCGCCCAGGCCAAAGGGATTGATCAGGGCTCCGAGGCTTTGCGGGCCATGGAGCAGGGCCGCAACGGCACCTCCTGCAAGGTGGGGCAAGGGGCCGGCTAGTGCCCAGCCGACGGCGATCCCTACGGCAAATGGTTTGAGGGGCGAGCCCCTGCGGCGAGCTGGCTGATTTTTTTGCTTTTTCTGCTGTGCGCTGGGTTTTTCACGGCGTTGGCTGGACCCCTGGCCGCTGACGCGACGCTCCCCACGGCGCTCTTCGCGGCGCTCTTCGCGGCGAATTTCGCGATCGAACTCCCTGCGGCGAGGCGGACGGGGTTGGGCCTGGGTCATGGTGCAGCACGCTCGGCGCACCATAAGGTTCAGATCCCTTGCGCGCCAGGGGGGTGGCAGCTTTTCATCCCATTGGGATCACCCGCACCTGGGCGGCGGCGGTGTCGGCTTTGCGGCGGGCTTCCACTTCGTTGACACCCCGGGCTAGGGCAACGCCCATGCGGCGCTGGGGTCTGGCATCAGCTTTGCCGAAGAGCAGCAACTCGGTATCGGCCTCAGCCAGGGCCTCGGCCACCCCTTCAAAGCACACTGCGGCAGAGCTTTCCGTGGCAAGCACCACCCGGCTGGCAGCTGGTCCAAGTGAGGTGATTTCGGGAATCGGCAGCCCCAAAATCGCCCGCAGGTGAAGCTCAAATTCGCTCAGGTTTTGGCCCATCAGGGTCACCAGGCCGGTGTCGTGGGGCCGGGGCGACAGCTCCGAGAAAACGACTTCCAGCTTTTCTGAACGCCGGCAGAGGAAAAATTCCACCCCAAATAACCCCGCCCCTCCCAGGTTGTCGGTGACGGCCCTTGCCATGGCCTGGGCTTCGGCAAGTTCGTTGCTGCCCATGGCGGCCGGCTGCCAGCTGCACTGGTAGTCGCCCCGCTCTTGGATGTGGCCAATTGGCGGGCAAAACAGGGTGGGTCCGTGCCATTGCTTAACCGTGAGCAGGGTGATCTCCAGCTCAAAGTCAAGGAACTCCTCCACGATCACCCGGGCTCCCTGGCCCCTGGCTCCGGCCATGGCGGCCTCCCATGCGGCTGGAATCTCTTCCGGGCCTTTGACCACGCTTTGGCCCTTGCCAGAGGAGCTCATCACCGGTTTCACCACCACGGGCCAACCCAAGGGTTCGGCCCTGGCCGCCAGTTCGGTTGCACTTTCGGCATAGGCAAAACGCGCCGTGCGCAGGCCCAGCTCCCGGGCCGCCAGATCTCTGATGCGGTCGCGGTTCATCGTCACCGCCGTGGCCCGGGCCGTGGGAATCACGGTGATTCCCTCCGCTTCCAGTTCGGCCAGGGCATCCACCGCCAGGGCTTCGATCTCCGGAATCACCAGATCCGGTCGGTGCCTGCGCACCACGGCTTTTAGGGCTTCAGGGTCTGCCATGGCCACCACTTCGGCCTGGTCAGCCACCTGCATGGCCGGGGCGCCTGGATAACGGTCCACCGCAATCACCCTGCAACCAAGTCGCTGGGCTGCGATCGCCACCTCCTTGCCCAGCTCCCCACTGCCCAGCAGCATCAGGGTGCGGGGGAAGGCCTGGGCTGCGCTCTTTGTCACTGCACTTAAGGGCAAGCTGCCTTGATCCTGCCTGACCCCTGCCAATCCCCAATTCCTGCTAAACCGGGTCCCTAGATATGGCATGGGATATGGCTTTTATGGAGCGGGGCCTGCTGGCTGCCATGGGAGCCCCCTACCTGGGCTTCAGCACCGCCGGTGATGCGGCCAATGGCCTGTTGTTTGGCTGGGATATCGCCGATTTCCAGAAGTGGGCCCTGATTTATTTGGGCATCTCTTCCCTGGCTTTTGTGGTGGTTTGGGTGGTGGGTTACCTGCGCCGGGCTAAGGGCCTATGAGCAGGGCTTAGGGCTCCCTGGCTAGCCCTTAGGGCTCGCAGAGCAGGGTCAGCTGGCGCACGGGGGACTCCTCACTCACAAATCCATAGGCCTCAAAGACCGCTGGATCGGGGTGGGTGATGTGCTGACCGTCGCTGTGGCGCTCGATGCTGAAGCCCTCCTGGGCCATGCGCCGCATCAGTTTTGCCGCCTCTTCAAATCGGGCTGCCATCGCCTCGAGGCTGGCGCAATCGCCGGTGAGACCGGTTTCCTTCCAGGTGAAGTAGGCCATCTTTGGAGCTGGCTAGGGCAGCAAGACCAAACCCACTCCTACCAGCAACAAGCTGGCCAGCCAAAAATTGATTACCACCTGTTGTTCAGCCATGCCCCCCAGCTCAAAGTGATGGTGCAGTGGGGCCATCCGAAACAGCCGTTTGCCTTGGCCATCGGGGCCTTTGGTGGCTTTGAACACCCATACCTGCAGGATCACTGAGAGGGATTCAGCTAAAAACACGCCGCCCATCACCAGTAGGGGCCAGAGGCTGTTGGAAAGCAGGGCCACGGCGCTAAGGCTTGCCCCCATCGCCAGGGAGCCCGTATCACCCATGAACAGCCGAGCCGGGTGGCGGTTGTGGGCTAAAAAGCCCAGCCAGCAGCCAGCCATCGCCACGGAAAAGGCCGCCAGGGAGGGATCACCCTGGTTGCCCCGCAGCATCAGTTGCAGGCCCATGCCCGTGAACACCACTGCCCCGCAACCAGCAGCTAGGCCATCGAGGCCATCGGTGAGGTTGGTGGCGTTGCTTTCCGCCAGGAACACAAACAGGCCCAGGGGCCAGATCAGTAGCCCCAGGGGCAATACCCAGCCCAGGGGTAGGGCCACGTCGCCAGCCCCGGCCCCACCTAGCCACTGTCCGTAGGCGGCCCAAGCAAGAAAAAGAAGGGCTGCACCGCCCTGCAGCACCAATTTGCCCTTTGGCCCTAGGCCGGTGTTGGTGCGCTTGGTGAGGCTGCGCCAGTCATCGATGGCCCCAATCGCCATGTAGGCCAGGGTGATCGCCGCAATGGCCAGCAGCCGGGGATCGGCCGGGTTGATCAACCCCCCCACTAAAACCCCAACCGGCACCACCAACAGCCCACCCATGGTGGGAGTGCCGGCCTTGCTCTGGTGGCCCTTGGGTCCCTCTTCGCGGATCACCTGTCCGAGCTTGAGGGCCCGCAGCCGGGGGAGCCCCCAGCGGGTAACGGCCCAGCTGATCACGGCCGTAAGCAGCAGGGGCAGGGCCAACCTGGAGTTGGCCACCAGGCCATCGCAGATCAGGCAGGCTCCAAGCAGCAAAAAGCCCAGCAGGGCCGCCGTGGAGCGACTGTTGCTGGGCCAGGAGAGTTGCAAGGGAAGCTGCAAGGGATGGGCTTGGGCTTGAACAGGCGGGAGTTCAGTCTTCCCAGTTTTCTTCCTGTTGCTCGTCGTCCTTGTTGTAGTCCTCTTTTTCGCCCATCAGCGCCGAGAGCTCTTCCTCTTCCACCGTGCTCACATCGGTGCTGGCGGTTTCCTCATCGGCCACCAGGCGGCCGCTGCTTTCCAGCCAGCTGAGCAAATCGGGTTCATCGCGCAGGGGCAGTACGGGCGCCATTTCGGTGCGGCCGTAGCGGGTCAACGAGGGGTTGATCGTGTCGAGGCGACTGCTGCCGCTGGTTGCAAGCGTGCTCATGCTGTATCCAATTACGGGACAGGCTGGAGCCTGCTTCCCCAATCCACCACCATAGCTTCCAGTGCTCAGCGGATAGCCCCGATGCGTCAAGTCCTGCAGCTTTGGGCCCTAGCCCTGGCCCTGAGTGTGGTTTTGGTGGCAGCAGGAGACCGTTGGCCAGAGCCGTTGCAGCTGCAACCATTGCTTGTCTGGGGTTTGGTGCTGGCGCCTCCTGCCTTGATGGGCATCTGGCTACTAAGCCGATGGCGGATCGACGGCAAGGGAGAATCGGAGAATTGAGCGCAGGAGACGCCTAATGGGTCGGGCAAAAAAGGCAGTTTTGGCCTATTCCGGTGGTGTGGACACCAGCGTTTGCATCCCCTACTTGATTAAGGAATGGGGCGTGGAGGAGGTGATCACCTTCGCCGCCGACCTGGGCCAGGGTGATGAGCTCGAGCCGATTCGCCAGAAGGCGCTGGATTCGGGAGCCAGTCAGTCGATCGTTAGCGATTTGATTGAGCCCTTCATCACGGAGTTCGCTTTCCCCGCAATCCGGGCCAATGCCCTTTACGAGGGTCGCTATCCCCTCTCCACTGCCCTGGCGCGGCCCCTGATTGCCCGCCGCCTGGTGGAAATTGCCCGGGAGGTAGGCGCCGATGCGGTGGCCCACGGCTGCACTGGCAAGGGCAACGATCAGGTGCGTTTTGATGTGGCGATAGGTGCCCTTGCCCCCGATCTCAAGGTGCTCACGCCGGCCCGCGAATGGGGCATGAGCCGCGAGGAAACGATTGCCTACGGCGAGCGCTGTGGGATCCCTTCGCCGGTAAGCAAAAAATCCCCCTATTCGATCGACCTAAACCTGCTGGGTCGCTCGATCGAAGCCGGACCCCTGGAGGATCCAAATGTGGAGCCACCTGAGGAGATCTATGCCATGACCGTGGCGGTGGATGCGGCCCCAGCCACTGCCCAAACTGTGGAGATCGGTTTTGAGCAGGGCAATCCCGTGAGCATCGATGGGGTGCGGCTTGATCCGGTGAGTTTGATTCGCCAGGCCAACGCCCTGGCCGGTAGCCACGGTTTCGGCCGGCTCGACATGATCGAAAACCGGGTGGTGGGCATCAAGAGCCGGGAGATTTACGAAACCCCTGGCCTGCTGCTTTTGATCAAGGCCCACCAGGAGCTTGAAAGCCTCACCCTGGCCGCCGACGTGCTGCGCACCAAGCGCCAGCTGGAAATGCAGTGGGCAGACCTGGTGTACCAGGGTCTCTGGTTTGGCCCCCTGAAGGATGCCCTCGATGGTTTCATCGATCGCAGCCAGCAGACCGTCACCGGCACGGTGCGGGTGAAGTTGCACAGGGGCAACGCCACGGTGGTGGGCCGCAGCAGTGAAACCCACAGCCTCTATGTGCCAGACATGGCCACCTACGGCTCCGATGACCAGTTCGACCACCGTGCAGCGGAGGGCTTTATCTATGTCTGGGGACTGCCTACCCGGCTTTGGGCAGCAGCTCGTCGTCGTTGAGATCAGAGAGCTCGAGATCTGCGAGCCCGCTGGTTTGTCTCGGCTGAAGCAGGGCCAATTGCTTCGGGGCGAGTAACTGCTGGCGGAGGTTCCGATTTTCGGCCAGCAGTGGTTGGAGCCGCTGGTTGAATTTCCGCTCAAAAATTTCCGGGATGTCTTTCAGCAGCTCGTGCAGGGTGGCCAGCTCGGCCCGCGCTTGGGCCAGTTCTTGCTCGACCAGCTGCAGGGCTTGCGGCTGCCCATGGGCCTGGGGCTGCTCGGCAGCCAGCACAGCGTTCGCCCAAGCAAAAACCGAAGCGGTCTTGGAGGACCACTCCGGTTCAGGTGATTGGTGTAGATCCGGCTCCATCGCCGGACCATACAGATCGGAAGGCAGCTTTACAAGGCTGGGACTACTTCGATTTCGCTGGTGGCGGGCTGCATTGGAGCGGCTTCGCTGGCGGCACCGGGGATGGTGCGAGGTGCCGGCATGGGGCCGTCCTGCTTGATGGTGAGGTAGCGGATCACGTCTTCCGAGAGGCGCATGGCCCGCTCCAGGGGAGCCACGTGTTGGCCATCACCATCGTGGTTGAGCTGCACGTAGATGCCTTCACGGTGCTTGGCAATCGTGTAGGCCAGGCGGCGCTTGCCGCGCATTTGGCAATCCAGAACCATTCCACCCGCCTCTGTTACGAGGTCGCGGTATTTGGTCACATGGGTTTCCACCTCTTCCTCCGGGATGTCCGGACGAAGGATGTACATGGTCTCGTAATAGGACTGCGTCATGGTCGCCTGTCGGAGAAAGCCTTTGGGGGCAGGGGCCAGCAGGTCAGGGACCCACCAGCGACGGATTGGTCAACCTATCGCAGTGGGGTTAATTGAGCTGCAGGCGCACCGCTTCTGATATCGAGGGAATATCGGCTTCCTTGCCCCGCAGGCTCTCCACCACTGCAAAAGCGACCAGCACCAGGATCGCCAGGAACACCGTGTTGCCCAGGGTGCGTCCGGCAAAACTG
This sequence comes from Cyanobium sp. HWJ4-Hawea, assembly GCF_024345815.1. Classification (NCBI taxonomy): domain Bacteria; kingdom Bacillati; phylum Cyanobacteriota; class Cyanophyceae; order Synechococcales; family Prochlorococcaceae; genus Cyanobium; species Cyanobium sp. HWJ4-Hawea. Next base: position 87,537 of record NZ_JAGQBV010000003.1, read on the forward strand.
CCGTTGCCCAGGCGTAAAACCCCAAAAGCCAGATTGACCAACACCAGCACGATGTCGACAAGGATTGCCTGCAGCACGTTGAAGCGCAGGAAGTAGGGCACCTTGCTGTTGCGCACCACGGCCAGGTAGAGCACCAGGAACAGCACCAGGCTGCCGAAGGGCACCAATTGCTGCACCATCACCACCGGCAGGGCAGGCAGTTGCAGCCACTGCAGCAGGGGGAAAACACCAAACAGCCCTTGGCCGAAGGGCAGGGCATCACTCCAGGGCAGCAGGTAGGCCGCGGCCGCGAGTAACCGTTGCCAGATCGGTGGACCTTCCATGGACACGACTCTGCCGAAGGGGCCCAGGCTAGGGCTGTCGAACCTGCCTAGGAAAGGCGCCGGAGGCTGGAGTCAAGGCTGGTCTCAACCGCGCTGCGCATGCTTGCTACGGGCACTTCGCTGCGGCCACTCCAAAGCCGCAGGGCGGCGGCCCCCTGTTGCACCAGCATCTCCAGGCCATCCTGGGTGGGGCAGCCCCGGGCCGCGGCCTGCTGCAGCAGGACCGTGGGTCGGGGTGTGTAGATCAGGTCGTAGACAAGGCAATTGGTTTGGAGTTGGTCAAGCTGGGCCGGGCTGAGGGGGCTTTGATCCACCGCTGCCGGATTGGTCGGCGAGGGCATGCCCACCGGCGAGGCCATGCCTACCGGCGAGGCCATGCCCACCGGAGTGGTGTTGACCACCAGATCGGCGGCATTCAGTGCGGCGCCCCAGCAAAGGGTTTGGAGCTGGGGCGCCCAGGCGTGGCAACTGCTCGCAAAGGCCTCCAGGGCATCGGGCCGCCTGCCCACAACGGTGATTAGGTCGCAATTGAGCTCCACCAGACCGGCCACCACTGCCCGGGCGCTACCTCCGCAGCCAAGCACCACCGCCCTTTTGCCCTGCCATTGGCGCTGTCGCAGCGGCGCCAGAAAGCCCTCCACATCGGTGTTGGTGCCATGCCAGCCGCCGCCCTCGAGGGGCACCAGGGTGTTCACCGCCCCGACCCGTTGGGCAAGGGGGCTTAGCTCCTGGCAGAGCGCCGCCACCGCCTGCTTGTGGGGGATCGTGACGCTTAGGCCGCGGCAGCCGATGGCCTCAAGCGCCTGCACCACTGCTGTCAGCTGGGCAGCCGGGGTCGGCAGGGCCAGATAGATCCACTCCAGCCCCAGTTCAGGGATTGCCGCGTTGTGCAGGGTGGGGGAGAGCGAGTGGCGCACGGGATCGCCCAGGACCCCCAGAAGAGCAGTGCGGCCAGTGATCTCAGAAGCCATGGCTTGGGGTCCGGTGGGCGGCACCGTAAACGCCTGTTCGGGAACCACACCTCGCCTGGGCCAGGCCCTGCTGCTGAAGATGCACTCAGTTCTGATTCGTTCACCGTAAGCAGGTGTTAACCCATGGGCAAGGTTGTCGGTATTGATCTAGGCACCACAAACAGCTGTGTGGCGGTGATGGAAGGTGGCAAGCCCACCGTGATTGCCAACGCCGAAGGCTTCCGCACCACCCCGTCGGTGGTGGCATACACCAAAAACCAGGACCAACTGGTTGGTCAGATCGCCAAGCGCCAGGCGGTGATGAATCCGGAAAACACCTTTTATTCGGTGAAGCGATTCATTGGCCGTCGGGTTGATGAGGTGAACGATGAATCGAAGGAAGTGAGCTACGGCGTGGAGAAAGCCGGCTCCAACGTGAAGGTGAAGTGCCCAGTACTTAATAAGCAGTTCGCCCCGGAGGAGGTGAGTGCCCAGGTGCTGCGCAAGCTGGCTGAAGACGCCGGCAAGTATCTCGGTGAAACCGTCACCCAGGCGGTGATCACGGTGCCCGCCTACTTCAACGACTCCCAGCGCCAAGCCACCAAGGACGCCGGCAAGATCGCCGGCCTCGAGGTGCTGCGCATCATCAACGAGCCCACCGCGGCGGCGCTGGCCTACGGCCTCGATAGGAAGAGTAATGAGCGCATCCTGGTCTTCGACCTGGGCGGCGGCACCTTCGACGTCTCCGTGTTGGAGGTGGGTGATGGTGTGTTTGAGGTGCTCTCCACTTCCGGTGACACCCACCTGGGCGGAGACGACTTCGACAAGGTGATTGTTGACCACCTGGCCGCCACCTTTAAGGCCAACGAAGGCATTGACCTGCGCCAGGACAAGCAGGCCCTGCAGCGCCTCACCGAGGCCGCTGAGAAGGCCAAGATCGAGCTCTCTAGCGCCACCCAAAGCGAGATCAATCTGCCGTTCATCACGGCCACCCCGGAGGGCCCCAAGCACCTCGATTTGACCCTCACCCGGGCCAAGTTTGAGGAGCTGGCCTCCAAGCTGATCGACCGCTGCCGGGTGCCGGTGGAGCAGGCGCTCAAGGACGCCAAGCTTTCCTCGGGCGAGCTGGACGAGATCGTGATGGTGGGTGGTTCCACCCGCATTCCGGCCGTGCTGGAGCTGGTCAAGCGGGTAACCGGCAAGGACCCCAACCAAACCGTCAACCCCGACGAGGTCGTGGCCGTCGGCGCTGCAATTCAGGGCGGTGTGCTGGCTGGTGAAGTCAAGGACATCCTGTTGCTGGACGTCAGCCCGCTGTCCTTGGGGGTGGAAACCCTGGGTGGTGTGATGACCAAGATGATCCCCCGCAACACCACGATCCCCACCAAGAAATCCGAGGTGTATTCCACGGCCGTCGACGGCCAGACCAACGTGGAAATCCACGTGCTCCAGGGTGAGCGCGAGATGGCCAGCGACAACAAATCGCTGGGCACCTTCCGTCTCGATGGCATCCCCCCAGCTCCCCGGGGCGTACCCCAGATCGAGGTGACCTTCGACATCGATGCCAACGGCATCCTCAGCGTTACCGCTAAGGACAAGGGCAGCGGCAAGGAGCAGAGCATCTCGATCACCGGGGCCTCCACCCTCAGCGACAACGAGGTGGACAAGATGGTTAAGGACGCCGAGAGCAACGCCTCGGTGGACAAGGAAAAGCGCGAGCGGATCGACCTGAAAAACCAGGCCGAAACCCTCGTTTACCAGTCCGAAAAGCAACTCGGCGAACTGGGCGACAAGGTTGGTGCCGACGACAAGGCCAAGGTGGAGGCCTCCTCCGCCAAGCTCAAGGAGGCCCTGGAGAAGGAAGATTTCGAGACGATCAAATCCGAGCTCGAAACCCTTCAACAGGCCCTCTACGCCGCTGGTGCTGCCGTCTACCAGCAGGCCGCTGGGGCTGAAGGTGCGGCGGCTGCCGGCGGCAACGGCAACGGTGCTGGCTCCGGTGCCTCCTCCAGCGACGACGTAATCGACGCCGAGTTCACCGAGAGCAAGTGATCTGGCCGGCCACCCATTCAGCGGTGGCCGGTGCAAGTAGCACGCCGTTGCGGTAGTGGCCGCTGGCCAGTATTAGGCCATCCTCCAGCTTTTGAAGCAGGGGGGCTGGCTGTCCAATCGGGTGGGGCCGGTGGCCCTGCCACTGGCGCACCACCTGGGCTTTCTCGAGCCAGGGCGGTGCGTTTCCATTTAGCTGGCGCAGTTGGCTGAGTGCCTCCGGTGCCGCCAGCTCCCCCGGTTCGAGGGTGGCCCCCAGCCAGAGCCTGCGGCCCCCGCCCAAATCAGGACGTGGTACGAGGTTGATGCCCTGCCAAAGCACGGCTCCTGGCCAGTTCCAGCCGGGCTCTTCCTGCAGTTCCAGCTCCAGGGCTTGGCCCAGTACGGGCTCCATCGGCAGCTGGTATCCCAGGGGTTCCAGGAGTGCAGAGCTGGCCACAGCGGCGCTAACTACGCACCAATCGGCTTGCCAGCTGCGGCCGCTTTGACCCTCTGCCCGCCAGCGCTGGCCGGCGCCGCCCCGCCGCAGGATTACCACCCGATCCTGGTGGGTGGCCATGCCAAGGCGCTCCCCATCCAGGCGAAATGCCCGTAGGGCTTGGGCTGGATCAAGTTGGCCATCGGCGGCTGAATGGATTGCACCCGAGCCCCCAGGGGGCAGCTGGGGCTGGAGCTGGGCCAGTTGGTCCTGGTTCCATAGGGTGAGGGGCAAACCCTGGCCTTGGCGTTCTGCGGCCAGTCGTTCTTGGCGGCTGCGCTCTTCCGGGCTGGCGGCCAGCAGCAGCAGACCTGGGCGCCAATGGATCGGGTGCCCCTGGTCGGCCAGCAGCGGCAGCCATTGGTTCCAGAGCTCGAGGCTGCGCTGGCGCAGCCGCCAACCCCTTCCGCTGGAGCGGTGAAACACCTGGGCCATTAAGACCCCCAGGGCTGCGGGGCTGGCAGCTGGCTGCGGGTCGATCAGCTCCACCCGGTGGCCCTGGAGCTGTAGCCACCAGGCAATGGAAAGGCCCACCATTCCCGCTCCCACCACCAGTACGGACTGGCTGTGGAAATTGGGGTCCTGGGGGGCCAATGGAGGGCAGGTTTGGCCTAGATCAGGCCTGCTTCAGATCAGTTTGAACCTGGGCGGGCAGTACGTCGGCGTAGAGACCGAAGCCGCTGGCGACTTGGATATAGGCCTTACGCAGCTTGTCGCCGTCCTGGAGTTTGGCGGCCTCATCCAGTTGGGCGAGGGCTGTTTTGAGGTTTTGGGCCAGCTCGTTGGCCTCGGGGCGATCGGCGGGCAGCAGGCGCTGGTTGATGTAGCTCATTTCGCGACCCACTTCCTGCATGGGGCCATGGATCAGGTTGGCCGTGAACACCCAGTTGCGCTCGTTGACCAGGGCAGCCAGTTCGGGGAGGCGATCTCGGGCGGAGAGGAAGCCCTTGGCCTGGCGTTCAATCGCCGCCATGTCGGTGTCGCTGATCGTGGCGGGCTTGCGGCTTTGATCACCACAGGCGGCCAGCCCAAAACAGAGCACTGCGGCCAGGCCCAGCAAGGCGAGGCGGCGGAGCTGTTGGGTGAGCGCAGAGAGCAGCCCAGTAAGCATGGGGGGCACCGGAGGGTGGTTCGTGCTGGCGACTTTATCCGTGCCCCCCGGGCTTTGACACTTGCTGTAGCCCCTCGCAACCTGGAGCGCCTTGGGCCATGCTGCCAATACTGCCTAATTCGACGATGAGCTCCCCCACGGCGATCCTGCAGATGATCTGCCCCGATCAACCGGGGCTGGTGCGGGAGCTTTCCGGTTGGGTCACATCCAACGGCGGCAACATCGTCCATGCCGACCACCACAGCGACCCCACGGCGGGCCTGTTCTTGAGCCGCATTGAGTGGGAGCTAGAGGGGTTTGGTTTACCCAGGGAGGCCATTTGCCCCACGGCCCATGCCCTGGCCGAACGGCTGCACGGTGAATACAAGGTCAACTTCTCCGATTACCGCCCGCCGGTGGCGATTTTCGTGAGCAAGCAGGACCACTGCCTGCTGGATTTGCTCTGGCGTAAGCGCACCGGAGAGCTGCCAATGGAGGTGCCTTTGGTGATCTCCAACCACCCTGATCTGGGCCCGATTGCCACTGAATTTGGGGCCCGCTTTGAGCACGTGCCGGTTGATCCAGATGGCAAACCCGAGGCAGAGGCGCGCCACCTGGAGCTGTTGGCTCAACACAAGATCGAGTTGGTGATCTTGGCCAAATACATGCAGGTATTGAGCAAGGAATTTTTAGTTGCCTTTGATCCCCCGGATGCTTTTCACAAGGTGATCAACATTCACCATTCCTTCTTGCCCGCCTTCATGGGAGCCCAGCCCTACCACCGGGCCTGGGATCGGGGCGTCAAATTGATTGGCGCCACGGCCCACTACGTAAGTGAGGAGCTGGATGGCGGGCCAATCATTACCCAGGAGACCGTGCCGGTGAAGCACCGTGATGAGGTGGGCGATTTGATTCGCAAGGGCCGCGACACCGAACGCCTGGCCCTGGTCAAGGCCGTGCTGTTGCACCTCAAGCGCCAGGTGATGGTCTACGGCAGTCGTACGGCTGTTTTTGATTGAGGGCTTCGGCTCAGGAGTTTAGAGAGTTTTCAGGCCAAGATGATGTCTTTGCTAGTAATTGCGCCAGTCACCATGGCGATCAATTCGTCCTGATCTTTTTCTATGGTATCAAATTGGTTATTGCCATTGCGATCCCAGTAGATCGAAGTTATGCCTGTACTGACAGTAGTGAAGTAAGTTCCGTTGTGGAACTGTAGCTTGTCTATGCCGGTGTTGAAGTCAGTGATCCGGGCATAATCGCTGAGGCCGATGTTGTTGTTGCTGCGGTCGTCGTAGAAGACCCCGCGGGAATCTCCTAGCAGAAAGGTGTCTGCACCAGGACCACCTGTGAGTATGTCAATCTGTCCCAGACCCATTGCTGCGCCCGTGGTTCCGTTTGCTTGCACCCCAGTGATGCTGTCGTTGCCATTGCCGCCGATGAGAATGTCGCTAGCGGCTGTGCCCCAAAGAACCTTATTTTGGACAGCTGCACTTGAGGTGATGGTGGTGCCTGGGAAGTTGATAGCCCAAGCGAAGGGGTCTGCAGTACCTGCGACCGAGGGTTTGACCATGTCGCCGGTTGTTACGCCCCCCATCAGGAGAGCTCCGGCCACGTGGGGGGCGGCCATGGAGGTGCCGCTGAGGTTGGCGAGGGCCCCGTTTTTGTAATAGGACATCACGTCTACCCCGGGAGCGGCGAAGTCGACGCTATCTATGGGGTCGTTAGTTGTGATCTGATCCCAGTTTGACCAACTGGGCATTTTATAGGTGCTGTCGACCGCAGATACCGTATAGATGTTGGGGTGGATACCGGTACTAGCTGGTGACATTGTGTCGGCGTCTGCCCCGTTGTTACCGGCAGCGACGGCGAAACGGATTCCGAGATCGGCAGCATTCAGCAGCGCCGAATTCAAGGCGGAGTTGAGCCCGCCGGCAAGGCTAAGGTTGATTACTACTTTTGAGAGATCAAGTTTATTAGTCCTTATTACCGATACTGCATAATCGATTGCGGCAATGATGTTGAGACTGCTGCCATTGCCGGAGCTGTCGAACACTTTCAGGGAAACGATCGAAGCACCGGGTGCAACACCGACCATCCCTAACCCATTGACTAGGGCACCAATAGTGCCCGCCACATGGGTGCCGTGACCATCATCGTCCGTGAATGCGTCCTGGCCGGAGATCCAGCTACGGGACCAGCTGGTATTGAGGTTGAGGTCACCTGTGGTTGCTAGGACTCCCGAATCGATTACGAATGCGAAGCTGCCTGCGCCGGAGTTTCCCATGCTTGAAATGTCACGTCCTTGCCAAATTGCGCGCACGCCCCAGGGCAGGATTTCTTTGTTGGTCGCAATAGTGTTTGTGTAGCTTACGAGGGCTTGGGGTAGAAATACGTTGTTTTCCGACGCATAACGGTGCAACGGTGGATCTAGTACTACTGGCTGATCCAGCTCCAGGCTGGTCACCTCACGCCGTTGACGCAGTTGGTTGGCTTGGGTCTTGTTGAGGTCTACCGCGAAGCCCCCGAGCTGTTCAAATAGCTGGCGCGGGGTGGCCTTTGGGGTCACCTGCCCTAGCAGTCGCCGTGCTGCCTGATCAAGTTCTTCAGGTTTGATTGGTCCCTTCAGGAAAACCAGATAGGTGAGACAGTTTTCTGGATTGGATTCGATAGGTGTGTCAGCTAACAGTAGATTTTGACCAGCGGCAGCAGTGGCTCCACCCAGAATGAACTGATCGGTAAAGAGCCAATCTAATAAATTGGTGGCCACTTTAAATTGCTTTAGTTGTAATCACTGTACGTCCTTAGAGCATCTTGGTGGTGGTTGGCCAGGGTGGTTTTTGGCAGGGGTCCTTCCAGGTGATCCCAGGGCAATACGCGCCCGGGATCCCAGCTGGCGTGGATCACCTCCTCCCAGGGGGGCAATGGAGCCGAGTTTGCGGCTGGCCCTTGCGCCAGTAGCTCCCGATAGGCCTTTTTCCAGCCCCCCAGGCTTTCGTTGCGACCGCGGGCGGCGGCGATCACGGGTGCTAGGCGCCGATCGCTGCGCGAGAGCAGGGCCTGGATCACGCTCCAGCCGTAACTCTCGGGCCGCAGCTCGATGCCCTTGGGCTTGAGCCGTTTGCCTAGAAGCTTGAGACGTTTTTCGGCTTCTGGGCGTACTCCTTGCCACTGGAAAGGCGTGTGGGCCTTGGGCACAAAGGTGCTCACCCCAAAGGAGAGCCGCAGGCCCGGAGTGGCCTTCTTTAGGGCCAGTAGTAGGTCGGCGGTGGTTTCAATGTCGGCCTCCTCTTCCGTGGGTAGGCCCACCATCCCGTAGAGCTTCAGGCCCGTGAGACCTCCTTCCTTTGCGTAGCGGGCGGCGGCGTAAATCTCTTCATTGGCGAGTTTTTTGTTGACCACCTGGCGCATACGCTCGCTGCCGGATTCGATGGCGATCGTGAGCGACTTGCTGCCCCGTTTGGCCAGGATTCGGCCCAGCTCGGGGGTCACGGTGGCGGCCCGCACGGAACTCACGCTTACCCGGGTGCCCTCAAAACGATCCTGATCTAGCCAGGCCAATAGGTCGGCGAACTGGGGGTGCTGGGTTACGGATGCCCCGAGCAGCCCGAGACGCTGGGTGGCAGTGAGCCCCTTTTCCGCCGCTGGGATCAGGCCGTCATCCAGGGATGGGGTCCGAAAGGGCAGGGTGAGGTAGCTGGCCAGGCAAAAGCGGCAGAGTTCGGGGCAGCTGCGCACCACCTCCACCATGTGGATCGAGGGCCAGGCCGCCTCTGGGGTGATCACCATCGAGTGGCTGAGGGTGTTGCCGCGCCAGGTCTGCTTGGCCACTGT
>NZ_JAGQBV010000030.1:0-27987 GCF_024345815.1 Cyanobium sp. HWJ4-Hawea
CAAATCCAGGGTTATTTCGACATCCCCTGCGACCACATCTACGGCTCGCCCGTGCTCGTCGACTACCTCAACACCCGCAACCTGAAGGAGCTTGTGGTGGTTTCCCCCGATGTCGGCGGTGTGGCCCGGGCCAGGGCCTTTGCAAAAAAACTGGGCGACGCCCCCCTGGCAATCATCGACAAGCGCCGCTCCGCCCACAACATTGCCGAGAGCCTGACGGTGATTGGCGATGTGGCAGGCAAAACCGCCGTGCTGATCGACGACATGATCGATACCGGCGGCACGATTTGCCAGGGCGCCAAGCTGTTGCGCAAGTGCGGCGCCGCCCGGGTGCTGGCCTGTGCCACCCATGCGGTTTTCTCACCGCCGGCGGTGGAGCGTCTCTCGGAGCCGGGCCTGTTTGAAGAAGTAATAGTCACCAACAGCATTCCCCTCACGGAAGAACGCCGTTTCCCCCAATTGCAGGTGCTCTCGGTAGCCAACATGCTCGGCGAAGCAATTTGGCGAATCCATGATGAGAGCTCGGTGAGCTCAATGTTCCGCTGACCTACCCAAAGCTGAACGTGCCCCAACGGGTTGTGCTGCCAAGGTTCCTGCTAGCGCTGGCCCTACTGCCGCTGACAGCTCTGCATCAGCTGGCAGCTGGGGCCCAACCACGACGCATTGGCGTCTGGCTAACCAACAGCCCGAGCCCCCTCTATTACGAGCGCAGTCGCATTGACCGCGCCGTTGAACAACTGGATGTCGCCGGCTTCAACACCCTCTACCCAAATGTGTGGAGTCGGGGCAACACGTTTCACAATTCGGCCTATGCCCCGATGGAGCCGGCCCTAGCCAAGGCCCATGGCCAGGAAAACGCCTATGGCCATGGAAACGCCAATACAAATGGGCACCTTGATCCGATTTGTCGGATGACCTCCCAAGCCCATCGACGCGGCATGCAGGTGATCCCCTGGCTCGAGTACGGCCTAATGGAACCGGCCGATGCCGCGGTAGTCCAGCAAAACCCCGAGTGGGTGCTCCAGGCCGCCGATGGTTCCACCTCGATGGCCATGCACGGCAAACAAATGGCCTGGCTAAATCCAGCCCACCCCGGCGTCAGGCAACGGTTCATTGGCCTGGTCAGGGAGATCGTGGAACGCTGCAACGTCGATGGCATCCAGCTCGATGACCACTTCGCCTGGCCGGTGGGCTTGGGCTACGACCCCTACACCCGCCAGCTCTATCGCAACGCCACAGGGGCCGAACCCCCGGCCAATGCCAGTGACCGGGCCTGGATGACCTGGAGGCGCCACCAACTGACCGACCTGCTGCGGGAGCTGCGGCAGGTGCTCAAGACCAAGGGAAATCGCAAGGCCTTTGTCAGCCTTTCACCGGGCCCCTTCCGTTTTGCCTACAACCACTGGCTCCAGGACTGGGAGCTCTGGGCCCTGGGGGGCCTGATCGATGAACTGGTAGTCCAAAACTACGCCTACTCAGTAGCTGGTTTTGCCAAGGACCTGCAGCAGCCGGCCCTGCTGAAGGCGAAGGGCTGGTCGATACCGGTGGAAATCGGGGTCTTGGCCGGCTTTGGTGGTCGCACCAGCACCATGGATGACCTCAGCCAGCGGGTCCAAATTGCCTTTTCCCAGGGCTATGGGGTGATTTATTTCTACTGGGAGGGCCTTTGGGGCAAACACGCCGGCCAGGAGGGTCCAGAGCTGCGCCGCCAGGCCTTCCAGCAGATTCATCAAGCCATCTCCACCAATCGCCCCCCCAGTCCACCGGTCTTGCCAGCCCTGCCCTGGTGAAGGCTTTGCCCCTCTGAAAGACCCTTAGGCCGGCAGGCACTGGGCCACCACCTCCAGGGTATTGGCTGAAAGTGGAGCCGCGGCCAGCTGTTCCAGGGCTTCACGCATGCGCCCCCCCCGGACTTCGCCATAGCTCTGCCAACGACTCAACACCTTGGCCATGCGGGAGGCCGTGATCGGGTTGCGCTGGTCAAGCAGGGCAATTTGGCCAGCCATAAAGCGATAGCCCGAACCATCGGCAGCATGGAAGACCGGTGCGTTGCCCGCCAGACCACCCAGTACGGCCCTAATTGAATTGGGGGCAAAAGGATCAAAGCGCGGGTGCTCGAGCAAGGCACTGACCCGCTCCAGGCCATCGGCAAAGGGGGCCGCCGCCGCCAGACCAAACCAGGCATCCAGAATCACAGGTCGATGTTCCCAGCGGGCATAGAAAGCCGCCATGGCCTGGGCTCGCTCGGGGCAGTCATGGCCCTGCAAAGCCCGTAAGCCAGCGCGGGCCAGGGTCATCGAGGGCCCATCCACGGCGGCCAAGGCTGCTTGGCGCACGGCCCCATCGCCCGTGGCAGATCGCCATAGCCAGATCAGGCCGGTGAGCCTGCGGTCGCCATTGCCCGCCGGCCAGGCCAGGGACCACTCGGACTTACACCGTTCCAGGGCATCCAAAAGGGGCACGGCCAGGGCTTCGCCAAAGCACTTTTGAAAGGCCCCCAGGGCCGCAAACAGGGCCGGGGGATCGGGGGCCTGGCCATGGGCCGTTGCCACATCCTCGAGCTCCGCCATGCCTGGGAGGCTGAGCAAGACGCTGCGGCTGGCCTCGGAAAGGCTGGAGTCGGCCAGGATATGGCCAAAGGCATCGATTAGTTCCTCCTCCAGCAGGCCATCCGGGTGGCCCTGGGCCCGGGCAAAAACGGCCTGGCGCAGCAGCAGCTGGCCCGCATCCCAACGGGAAACCGGATCGCTATCGCACGACAACAGGTGGACCAACTCACCTGGGGTCCGACCCATCACCAACTTGATCGGGGCCGAAAATTGGCGCAGCAACGACAGGGCCGGGGGCTGGTCCTGGCGCGGCAGCCCCTCCAGGCGCAGGCGCTGGTCGGCCTGATCCACCACCAGCAGCCGACTGCCCTCCCCCCAATGGTGGGGCAGCACCGCAGCCCGGGCCTCTGCAGCGGTTTCGCCGGCTAAGGCCACCGGCAAGGGCCTACCCCCCTGACCCACCAAGCCCAAGACCAGGGGAATAACAACTGGCTGCTTGTCTGGTTGACCTGCGCTGGCGGGCGTGTGCTGCTGCAGGTGGAGCTCCAGCACCCCCTGCTCCCCATCCCAGTGGCGGTGAACCTTCAGCTCAGGGGTGCCGGCCTGGTGATACCAGCGGCGGAACTGGGAGAAATCAAAATTAGGCTCCGAAGTGCAGGCATCTTCCATGGCCTGCACAAACTCGGTGCAGGTGGCGGCCGTACCGTCATGGCGTTGCACATAGAGCGCCATACCTTTCATGAATAGCTCTTCGCCGAGCAAGGTATGGAGCATTCGGATTACTTCCGAACCCTTTTCATAGATGGTGGTGGTGTAAAAGTTGTCTATCGCCTGATAGGCATCGGGCTGCACGGGGTGGGCCGTGGGCCCAGCATCTTCACGGAATTGGGTATTGCGCAGCATCGAAACATTCTCAATGCGATTGATGGCTGCGCCATGCAGGTCGGCGGTGAAACACTGGTCGCGAAAAACCGTTAGGCCTTCCTTTAGGGAAAGCTGAAACCAGTCCCTACAGGTGATTCGATTTCCAGTCCAGTTGTGAAAATACTCATGGGCGATAACACTTTCAACCCGCTCAAGCTCATCGTCTGTGGCTGTCTCAGCATCCGCCAGGACCAGCTTTGAATTAAAGATATTTAGGCTTTTATTTTCCATCGCACCCATGTTGAAATGGCGCACGGCAACAATATTGAATTCATCTAGGTCGTACTCCAGGCCATATCGCTGCTCATCCCAGGCCATCGAGCGCTTCAGGGAAGCCATCGCATGGGTGGTGAGCGGTGCATCGCCGGGCTCCACGTGGATCCGCAGGGCCACATTTCGGCCACTCGCCGTTGTGAAGCTGCTGCGCACCTCCTCCAGCTGGCCCGCCACCAGGGCAAACAGATAGGAGGGCTTGGGGAAGGGGTCGTCCCAGACGGCGTAGTGGCGCCCTGCGCCCCTGGCCGGATCGGGAGCCAGCTCGCCGGTTTCGATGCAGTTGCCGTTGGAAAGCAGCACCGGGCAGCTGGCCAGGTCCGCCTCAATCCGCACCCGGAAACGGCTGAGTAGATCGGGGCGATCCGGATGGAAGGTGATCCGGCGAAAGCCCTCCGCCTCGCACTGGGTGGTGAATAGGCCGCCGCTTACATACAAGCCCTCCAAGGTGCTGTTGTTTTCCGGATGGATCCGCAGCTTGCTTTGCAGCACAAAGGGTCGATCCGGAGGATCCAGCAGGGTCAGCTGAGTGGCCTCCACTTGATAGGCGCTGCTAGCCAGGGCTTGGCCATCAACGGCCAGCTCCAGCAGCTCCAGCCCCACCCCCTGCAGCTGCAGGGGCGCCCGCAGGCCCAGGGGGTTGGGCAACAGGGCCAGCTCGGCCTGCACCAGGGTTTGCTCCTCAAAAAGCTGGACCGTGAGGTCCGTTCGCTCGAGCAGAAATGGCGCCGGGCGGTAATCAGCTAGGCGCACTGGGGCCATGGGTGGGGGAAAAGAGAATTACTTTTTGGTGGCTGGGGTCTTAGGAGCTGGGGCCTTGGTTCCCCCTTGTTGGGCCTTGAGGGCCGCCTGCACCTTCGCAATTACATCGGCTGGCACCTCCTTGGGGCAAATCTCCACCGCCCCCAAAACCGCCGAATTGATCGAGCCCTTGCGCAACTGATCAATGGTTAGGGGGCTGGGGCCCACCTGGGCAATCGAGCCGCCGTGCTGGCCCAAAATCAGCTGGGCAATGGTTTCACCGGCAATGCCCACCGCCTTGTCAAACTCCACCCCGGCCCCGCGGGCGATGCATACATTCACTGCCGCAATACGGGTATAGAGATTCATATCCGCCTCGGTGGCCGGTGCCCCAGCAACCTCAGCCTGGCCGGGGGCCGCCTGCGCGGGGGCCTGGAACATCAAAAGGGGCAGCCCCAGCAGGGGAAGGGCCAGAAGCGGGACCACCAGCAGGGAAGCGGCCAAATTGGGCCGGCAGCGACGCAGCAGGGAGATCAAGGCAAGGGATTCGGGTGCCCCCATGCTGCTGCATCAGGCCAGGGGTGGTCCAGCCTCCTCCACCCGGATTTCATGGTGGATTTCCGCAAGATCCAAAACCCCCTCCTTCCAGCTGTGAATCGAGCGGGAGCGGTAACGGTCCTGGTCCAAAAGCCTTACGTGCTCAAGGATGTCGTATCCCCCATAGCGGGTCTCAAAGATCTGCTCATGCTCATCCACTTGGCGGATCTGGCTCGTATTTGAGGTGCAGTCGAGATAGCCACTACGGCGCTGCAACTGATGGCCGCAGAGGTACGCCTCCATGCTGCCGTTGGGCACGAAGCGGGGCTTTTTATCAAAGAACTCCAAATCCTGCTCGGGCCACCAGCTGAATCGGTAGGCGGCATCGCCTTCCACGGGCTCGCTGAAGATCTCCACCCGCAGCATCATGTCGACGCGCAGGTCCTCGCCATCGGCAAAGAAATACAGCCGACGGGAACGCCAAAGGCCGAGGCTGCGGGCAAACCAGCGCTTCAAATTGGAATCCAACTGGATCCGGCTGCGTGGAGCGGCGGCCCCAACTACAGATGGGCCTCCAGCCGGGGTTCCAGAGGGGGGCTTGCGGTGGAAAAGATCGGTGGAAACTTCTTGGTTCGGGCCCATGGCATTGGCGCCCTTGGGCGATTTAGGTCAGTTCCCTTCTGTCATAGCGGGGCCAGGGAAAACCGCCCGAAATCCCATAAGGTGTCGAGGTGATCGCAAACACCACATCTGGCCCCGTAGGTCTTCCCGATCCAGAGCAGGAAGGGGAGCGCCAGGAGCTGCGTCTACTGCTGGTGGCCACCAGATATCACCTGGCCAGCCCAGATGTGCGCAACCTGCTCCACTTCCTCAAAACAGGCGATTGCGGTTTCACGGTCTCCCTGGAGATCGCCGATCCGGCCCAGCAACCGGAGTTACTCGAACTGCACCGGCTCGTGGCCACCCCGGCCCTGGTGAAGCTCGAGCCCCAGCCCAAACATGTGTTTGCGGGCAATGCCCTCACCCAAAAATTGCGCAGCTGGCTGCCGCGCTGGCAACAGGTTGAGGCCGTAACGGGCCTGGGCATGAGCCTGAGGCCCCCTGAAATCGATGGCAGCCGCACCCAAAGGGAGGTTCAACTGGAAGATCAGCTGCTGGTGCTCCGCCAGGAGAACGAAACCCTGATCGAGCGGCTAGGGGGCCAGGAAAGGCTGCTGCGGATGGTGGCCCACGAACTGCGCACGCCGCTCACCGCCGCAAAGTTGGCCCTGCAAAGCCACCAACTGGGCCAAATCGATGCGGCCCGCTTCAGCGATGTAGTCAACCGGCGCTTCGACGACATGGAGGCCCTCTCCAAGGATTTATTGGAGGTGGGCACCACCCGCTGGGAAACCCTCTTCAACCCCCAAAGGCTGCACCTGGGCAGGGTGGCGGCTGAGGCAATCCTCGAGATTGAAAAGCTCTGGGTGGGCCGCGATCTGGCCATGGTCACGGACATCCCAGCCGATCTCCCAGATGTCTTTGGGGACCAACGCCGCCTGCGCCAGGTACTACTCAACCTGCTTGAGAACGCCCTCAAATTCACCCCGGAGGGGGGGCAGGTGAAGTTGACGATGCTGCACCGCACCGATCAATGGGTCCAGGTGGGCATTTGCGACACGGGGCCTGGCATCCCCAAAAACGAACACGACAGGATTTTCCTAGACCGGGTTCGGCTGCCGCAAACCTCAAGCACCACCTCGGGATTTGGGGTGGGGCTGTCGGTGTGCCGCCGCATTGCCAAGGTCCACGGTGGCCGCATTTGGGTCGACTCGGAAATGGGCAAGGGAGCCTGTTTCCACTTCACCGTGCCGGTTTGGAATGGCCAGGTATCGCCCAGTCCGGAGGGGCGCGCCTTGACGAAGGGTGCCGCGGACCCGTAGCGTTCAACACATCAACGCCCGTGAGAGCCAGGCCAAAAGCCCGGTACCCACTTGGTTGTTGTGGCCTCGCCCCCATCGTCTAGAGGCCTAGGACACCTCCCTTTCACGGAGGCGACAGGGGTTCGAATCCCCTTGGGGGTATTGATTTGAGCTGGTCCAGTTTCTCGAAACTGGCTATCGAGCCTTGAGGGCCCGACGCTGGGCTTCCTTTTGAACGGCCCGCAGGTTGCTGGCCAGGTCTTCGCGCAGTTGTTGCTCAATGATGCCGATCGGCATGCCAGGACGGCCCTGCACCGTCAGTTCATAAACCAGGCTGCTGAGCTGGCTGTCCCCCTGGGGTAGGGCACTGATCTGCCAACTGCCTTCGAAACGGCGAAAATCACCCTGGCGCATGCTGAAACGCAGCAGACCAGCCTCCCGATCCTCCTCAAGCTCCAGCTCCACCTTGGCGCTGAAGCGCAGGCCACAAAATTTCTGGGTGCCCACCTGCTCCAGGCCCACCCTGTTGCCGCGGCGCCAAAGCTGGCGAGAGGAGGCCAGGTTGGGGATGTAACGGCTCAAATTGGCGTAATCGGTCAGCACCCCCCAGATCCATTTGGGATCGAGGGCCAAGCGCAACTGAACGGCCAGGCGACGAGTGCCCTGGGGCAGGCGCTCCATCTCCTGCTGGATGGTGTCGCAACCACAGGCAGCCAGATCCGAAGCCTCAGCTGCCGCCAGGGGGATTTCAGGTTGGCTCAACAGTTGTACCAGTGGAAATCACCCTGGGTGATCTGCATCACAAACTTAGCCGGGGTGGCCTGGAAACCGCCCAAAAAACTGGTTCCCTATGATCAGCCGGCTTTTTAAGGTCTGATCCAGCATGCGCGTAACCACGGGTCGAGCCACTCAACTGGACAGCCGCATGTTCACTGTGGTGGTTGAAGCCTTCGGCCTAGGCACGCAGCGCCGGGCTGAGCGCCGCCTCAGCGTGGCCTTCGCCCAACTGCAGAGCACGATGCAAGCCGTTGCCCAGCGGGGTGGGCGCATTACCGCTGTCTATGCCGCTGGGGCCGAGCTGCCACCTGCCCCAGCTACTGCACCGGCTATTGCACCAGCCAATAGCCCAGCAGAAACCTCCACCGTTCCTCCGAAACCAGCTGCCGTGTCCCACGCCAACGTTCCTGTCAATCTCTACAAGCCAAAGGATCCCTTCCTAGGCACCGTGACCGAGAACTACAGCCTGCTGGCGGAAGGGGCCATTGGCCGGGTCAATCACATCACTTTTGACCTCAGCGGTGGCGACCCCCAGCTGCACTACCTGGAGGGCCAATCAATCGGCATCATTCCCGATGGCGAAGACGCCAACGGCAAGCCCAACAAGCTGCGTCTCTACTCAATCGCCAGCACAAGGCATGGCGACAACATGGCCGGCCACACGGTTTCCCTCTGCGTGCGCCAGCTGCAATACGAGAAGGACGGCGAAACCGTAAATGGCGTTTGCTCCACCTTCCTCTGCGACATCGAACCGGGTTCCAAGGTAAAAATCACCGGTCCGGTGGGCAAGGAAATGCTCCTTCCCGACGACGAGGAGGCCAACGTGATCATGTTTGCCACGGGCACCGGCATTGCGCCGATGCGCACCTATCTGCGCCGGATGTTCGAATCCACCGAGCGGGAGAAAAACGGCTGGAAATTCCGCGGCAAGGCCTGGCTGTTCATGGGCTCACCCACCACGGCAAACCTCCTCTACGACGACGACTTCAACCAATACGTCGAGGAGTATCCCGACAATTTCCGCTACACCAAGGCCATCAGCCGGGAGCAGCAAAACACCAGTGGCGGCCGGATGTACATCCAGGACCGGGTCAGCGAAAACGCCGATGAAATCTTCGCCTTAATCGAAGATCCCAAAACCCACGCCTACATGTGTGGACTGAGGGGCATGGAGCCCGGCATCGACGAGGCGATGACCACCGCCGCCGCCGCCAAGGGCCTGAACTGGGCAGAACTGCGGCCAGCCCTTAAAAAAGCCGACCGCTGGCACGTGGAAACCTATTGATTTAGCGAGGCTTTTCAGCCCAGCAAATCCCCGGCCCGCCCCCAAGGCGGGCTTTTTTGTTGGCAATTGCCTACACAGCCCCAAAGAAACCTGGGAAACCGTCACAAACATGGACGAACCAGGTAGTTGGGGCCAGCCTCCACATATCAGTAGGCAATAGCCGCAGAACCACCCATGTCGGCGGTCTTGACCAATCCACTCCGGATCGGCCTTCGGCAGGAGCGGGTGATTTCACCCCAGTGCCTGGTGATTTTTGGCGCCAGTGGTGACCTGACCCACCGCAAGCTGATCCCCGCCCTGTTTGAACTGTTTCGACAGCGGCGCCTGCCCAGTGAATTTGCGGTGTTGGGCTGTGCCCGCCGGCCCTGGAGCGACGAGGAATTTCGCAGTCGCATGGGCGAAGCCCTGGCCGCCGAGGTGGCCGAGCACCCCGTGGCCTGGGAACAATTCGCCGCAGGGCTGTTTTACGAACCGGTGGACCTGGAGGATCCGCCCTCGGTGGTGCGCCTAGGTCAACGGCTCGAAGTGATTGATCGGCTGCGGGCCACCAGGGGCAACCGCACTTTTTACCTTTCGGTATCGCCGAATTTCTATGGCAGCGGCTGCCGTTCCCTCGCCGCCGCCGGGCTCCTGAGCGACCCGAGCCGCAGCCGGGTGGTGATCGAAAAACCCTTCGGCCGCGACTATGGCAGCGCCCAGGAGCTCAACCGGGTGGTGCAGGCCAGCGCCCAGGAAAACCAGATCTTCCGGATCGACCATTACCTCGGTAAGGAAACGGTCCAGAACATCCTGGTGATGCGTTTTGCCAACACCATTTTTGAGCCGATCTGGAATCGCAACTACATCTCCAGCGTGCAGATCACTGCCGCCGAAACGGTGGGGGTGGAGGAGCGGGCCGGCTACTACGAATCCAGTGGCGCCCTGCGGGACATGGTCCAAAACCACCTCACCCAGATGTTGGCCCTGATCACGATGGAGGCCCCCGGCCGCTTTGATCCCGAATCGATGCGCAACGAGAAGGCCAAGGTGCTGCAGGCGGCCCGGCTGGCCAATGAGGCTGAACCCTGGAAATGTTGCGTGCGCGGCCAGTACGGCCCCGGTGGCTCCAAGAGCCAACCAATCGCCGGCTACCGCCAGGAACCCGGCGTCAATCCGGAGAGCACCACCGAGACCTACCTGGCGATGAAGCTGTTCATCAACAATTGGCGCTGGCAGGGGGTGCCCTTCTACCTGCGCACCGGAAAAATGCTGCCAAAACGGCTCAGTGAGGTGGTGCTCACCTTCCGGGAGGCGCCGGTCCACCTGTTTGATGCCGCCGGTGGAGCCCCCATCTCCAACCAGTTGATCCTGAGGATCCAGCCCGATGAGGGCGCGGAGTTCAAATTTGAGGTGAAGGCCCCCGGCTCGGGCATGCGCAGCCGGCCGGTGGACATGTCCTTCTCCTACGACGAGAGCTTTGGCGAGCCCTCGGATGAGGGCTATGTGCGCCTACTGGCCGACGCCATGCTGGGCGATCCCACCCTCTACACCCGCAACGACGAGGTGGAAGCCGCTTGGCGGCTCTATACGCCCCTGCTGGAGCTGATCGAAGACTCGCCAGCCCAGCTGCCCGTTTACCCCTACGAAGCCCGCACCTGGGGACCCGCCGCCGCCGACAACCTGCTGGCCGAAGACGGCCTGGCCTGGCGTCGTCCCTAGGTCTCCCTAATTCAGTCCCAATTCCGTCCTAGCCAGCATGTCGACCCAGCTAACCCTCCAGCCCCCCCTGGCCCTGCCCCCGTCCGAGGTCTCCAGCTACCTGGAGAGCCTTTGGAGCAAGGACCTGGACAGCTCCCCAGGCGCCGCCACCTTCACCCTGGTGGTGTGGGAGGGGGCTTGGCTGGAGCAGCAGCTGGTGCGCTGCGGACGCCTGGATGGGCCGATCACAGGACTGCTCAACGAACCGGTACTGGAGGCTGCCCGGGCGGCGGCGGGCGCCTGCAACCTGCCCCTCAGCACCGCGCCTATGGATCCCCAGCTGGCCTGGGCGATCGGCAACCTCGCTGGCAATCACCGCGCAGAGGATCTGCGGGGTCAGTTTGTGGAGGGAGCCATCAGCGCCCACATGCCCCGGCGGTTAATCACCCTGGCCCCCACCCTGGATGGCAACAAGCCCCTAGAAACCCTGGTGGCGGCCTATTGCCCGCTCCCCGATGAGGGCTCGGGCGGGTCCGCCTGCGGCGATGTGGTGGTGCTGCGGGGCGGCAGCGGCACCCTCAGCCAAAGCCTGGATCTAGTGCAACCCCTAATCGCTGCAGACCTGCCCTGCTGGGTGTGGTGGAACAGCAGCCTCGACGAGGCCCCCGAGGTGATGGCAGCCCTGGCTACGGGCCAGCGGCGCCTGGTGGTGGATTCCTCCCTAGGTGATCCGCGGAGCTGCCTCGACCTGCTGGTGGCCCGGATCAATGCGGGCCAGCCGATCAACGACCTCAACTGGCTACGGCTGCGCAGTTGGCGCGAATCGCTGGCGATGGTGTTTGACCCGCCGTCTAGGCGCGACGACCTAAACCATGTGGTGCAGCTCGACCTAGACGTGGAAGGTAATAACCCCGTCAAGGGGCTGCTGCTGGCGGCCTGGCTAGCGGATCGACTGGGCTGGCACCTGGTGTCGAGCTACGAAGTGGATTGCGATGGCCCAGGCCAGGGCATCGGCGCCGAATTTGAACGCAGCGACGGCCAGACCGTGCGCTTCCGCCAAATGACTGTGCCCGTAGGCGTGCCCAAAACCCATCCGGGGGCCATGGTGGGCCTGCGGCTGATCTGCCAGAGCAGCCAGGGTTCCCCCCTCTGCGTGATCCTCTGTTCCGAATCGGGCGGCTGCATGCGCCTGGAATCGGGGGGCATGGCCAGCATGCAATTGGCGGAGGAAGTAGTGCCCCTCCCCAACGAGAGCGAGGAAATGGAAATGGCCAGGCTGCTCTCAGGCAGCCACGACTCCACCAGCCCATTGCTGGCGGCAGCAGCTCCCCTAGCCGCCAAGCTGCTGCCCCACTGAGCAGCCCATGGCCTGCCTGATCGCCGCTCCCAGCAGTGGTAGCGGCAAAACCCTATTGAGCCTGAGCCTGGCGGCCCTCTGCCGGAAAAGGGGCTTGGGGCTGCAAACATTCAAGGTTGGTCCCGACTATCTCGACCCCCAGCTCCTCAGCCAGGTCAGCGGTCGGCCCTGCCGCAATCTCGACACCCTGCTGTGTCCCGAGGAATGGGTGCAACGCAGCTTCCACTGGCACAGCAGCCAGGCCGACCTCACCCTGGTTGAAGGGGTAATGGGTCTGTTTGATGGCCGCGGCCCCAGCAGTGAGGGCAGTTCTGCGGCGATTGCCGACCTACTGCAACTGCCCGTGGTGCTGGTGGTGGAGGCCTCCAGGCAAGCGGGCTCCCTGGCCGCCCTGGTGCGGGGCTTTCGGGACCATGGTCCGCCCCAGGTGGCCCTGGCCGGCGTGGTGCTCAATCGGGTCGGCAGCGAGCGCCACCAGGCCCTGCTCAGCGAAGCGCTCCAAGCCATTGAAGTGCCCCTGTTGGGGGTCTTGCCCCACCACCTGTCCCTGGCCCTGCCATCGCGCCACCTGGGCCTGCTGCCACCGGGGGAGTTGGCCGATCTGGCCGAGCGCCAGGAGCAATGGGCCTCGTTGGCGGAACAACATCTCGATTTAGAAGCCCTGCTGCCCCTAATGGCGCCAGCCGCTGCCCGGCATGAAGAGCACCCGATTGCCTGGTGCCTTTCGGGCCTCCAACCGACCCCAACCCTGTCCACGGGATCGCCCACGGGATCGACATCCGCCCCAGGGCTGCCCCTGGCGATTGCCAGCGATTCGGCCTTCCATTTTCGCTATCCAGAAGCTGGCGAATTGTTGGAAGCCCTGGGGGTCGAGCCCATTGCCTGGAGCCCCTTGGCCGATGAACCCCTGCCCCCTGGCTGCCAGGGGGTGCTGCTGCCAGGGGGCTACCCCGAACTCCACGCCCCCCAGCTGGCGGCCAGCCGGCGCAGCCTCAAGGATCTGGCAAGGGCCGTCCGCATGGGCCTGCCGGTGCTTGCCGAATGTGGGGGCCTACTACTGCTGGGCCAGGGCCTGGAAGATCCCGACGGAACTCTTCACCCGATGGCAGGGGTGCTGCCCTTTCAGGCAAAAAAGGGGGCCCTGAGCCTGGGCTATCGGCAGGCCAGCGCCGATGCCGATGGCCTAGTGGTGCGCCGCGGCGAGCAATTTGTGGGCCATGAATTTCACCGCTGGCAGCTAGCCCCTGTAGCCAAACCTATCGATGCCGTGGCCAATTTTGAAGAGCTATGGCAGCTTGAAGGATGGGGATGCTCGCCAAGGAGGGAAGGATGGACAGCGCCGAACGTGCACGCCAGCTGGCTGCATCTCCACTGGGCTGGATGCCCGGTGATTCCGTCGAGGCTGGCCGCCGCCTCAAGGCGCTGCGCGACGCTGCCAACGAACGGCGCTTCCTAGCCCCCCACCAAAGCAAGCCAATCGTTGTCAAAGAGCGCTGGCGGCTACTCGTGCAGGGGCAGGTGCAGGGGGTCGGCTATCGGGCCTGCTGCCTAACCCGCAGCAAGGACCTGGGCCTGAGCGGCTGGGTGAAAAACCTGGCCGATGGCTCGGTGGAAGTGGAAGCAGAAGGGTTGGTTCAAGACCTCACCGAACTGCGTATCTGGTGCGAAACCGGTCCGGCCGCAGCGGTTGTTAGCGGTGTTTCTGTCAGCCAGATCAGTCCCTCCGGCTCCGATTGGTTTGAGGTGCGCTCTTGAACACAAGTCTTGAGCTGTGGTTAGTGCGCCATGGCGCCACGGCCTGGGCCCTGAACGGTCGCCATACCGGCCGCACCGATTTGCCCTTGCTACCCGAAGGAGAGGAGGAGGCCAGGCGCCTGGCCCCCGTCCTTGCCAAGCAGCGCTTCGCCGCGGTGTTGGTCAGTCCGCTGCAACGGGCCCAGCGCACCGCTGAGCTGGCTGGCCTGGGCCCGCTCGCCCAGGTCTGCCCGGATCTCCAGGAATGGGACTACGGAACCTATGAAGGCATAACCACCGCAACCATCCGCCAATCAGTGCCTGATTGGACAATCTGGAGCCACGGCTGCCCCGAGGGAGAAACCATGGCAGCCGTTGCGGAGCGTTGCCAGCGGGTAATTGACCTGGCCCAAGCCATCGCCAATGCCGACGCCAACGCAGCAGGGGCTGCAGACCAGGCAAGCCACCAGCCCACCAAGGTGGCCCTAGTGGCCCACGGCCATATCCTGCGCAGCCTGGCCGGCACCTGGCTGGGCCTGGGGGTGCCAGGTGGTGCCCTGCTCACCCTGGCCACCGCCACCCTGAGTGTGGTGGGATATGAGCGGCAACAACCGGCGATTCTTCGCTGGAATGCACCGATTCAGACAGGTAATTGATGGGAGATCCACAAACCGCCGCCAGCGGGCTTGCCGCCCTGCTGGCTGAGCTTTCGGCCTTCGGAGTTGCCATTGGCTTTTCCCCCATTCACATCGGCGTGTTGCTGCTGCTGCTGCTGGGCCCCAAGCCCCTGCAACGGGGCGGCTGGTTTGTGCTGGGTTGGCTAGCCACCGCTGTCCTGGCCGTGACCCTGCTGCTCAGCCTTGGCCATGGCCTACTGCTCACCATGGATAAGGGCAGCAGCCACCGCACCGGCCTGGATCTTCTTGCGGCAGGCGCCCTGTTGGGGCTAGGCCTCAAGGAGCTGCTCAACACCAAGGAGGAAACGGGCCCGCCGGGATGGACCAGCAAGCTCGAAAAATTTTGTGCCATGCCCCTGCCGCTGTTAATCGGCCTCAGCGGCCTGCTGGAGGTGGCCAGCCCAGACGACCTATTCCTATTTGCAAAAAGTGCCGGCAGCCTGCTCTCGGCCAACCTCGGCAAGGGCCAGGAACTGCTGGCCACTGGCCTTTTCAGCCTGGTGAGCGGTTCGCTCCTGATCACCCCCCTACTGGTACTGCTGGTGCTTGGCAAGGACCGCTGCCAGCCCCTACTTGAGAAGGCCAAAAGCTGGCTGTTTGCCAAGGGGGATCTGCTGGTGGGGCTGGTGAGTGTGGCCCTGGCCGGCTACCTGGGCTGGCAGGGCATAGGGGGGTTACAGATCTAGGTATCAACCCGCATCCACTCCTGCCAAATTTGGCGATCGGCCGGGGCCCCAGCCGCCATCAGGGTCACGGCCTGGCTGGCACGGCTCACCGCCACGTAGACCAATTGGCGACGCAGCACCAAATCGGCGGGCCAAAACACATCTCCATCCACAAACACTTCGCCAAAGGTGCTGCCCTGGCTTCGATGCACGGTGAGCACCGCCGCCGGCCCGAGCGAGGCAAAGGCATCACGCACCAGGAAAAAGCGGCGCCAGATGGGCTTGCCATCCTGCTTGCCCGCCTCCTTGGCCAGCTGGCGTAGGCGGGCTAACACCGCATCCAGGGCCTGGCGGGCCTGGGAGCCCAATGGGGGAAGCAGGCGCAGGGTGAGCTGGGCATCGCCAGCCTCCACCGAGACATTGAGCGTCTCAATCACGGGCACCCCAATCCCCGGCAAGGCGGCCAAGCCAAAGTCGGCCAGATCGCAGCTCTCGGGCGCCACATCCCTGACCACCAGCTCCCGGTTGGAGCCCAACAACATGTCTGGTTCTTCGCCTGCATCCTCCCCCTCACGGCAAGCGGGCGCCATCACGGCCGTGCGGGTAATCAATACTTCCCCTGGCAACACGGCCAACTGATCGGCCATTTCGCCGTGCAGGGCCCGCCGGGCAATCGGCACGAGCTGCTCCAGGGAACGGTTGGTGTAGCAAAGAATGCGCACCAGATCAGGGTTGTCGGTCTCGGCACTGCGGCGCAGGGCCGCCTGGGCCGCCGATAGCCAGGCGGAGCGATCAAGCAGGGCCACCATCCCCTCCCCGGTGCTAACCGGCGCCATGGTCGGGGGACGGCGGCAGGGCAGGGCCCCCTGCCTAAGCCCCGTGGCCAACCGCAACACCGGGCCCTGGTGACGCACCACCTGGGTGAGCTGGACCTGCTGGGCACGGCCGAGGCCAAACACCGGGCTATGGGGTTCCCCCACGGGCGGCAATTGGGCCGGATCCCCCACAAAAACCAGCCGGGCCCGAAAGAAGTGGGCACAGCGCAGCACAATCTCCAACAGGGCGCTATCGACCATCGAGGCCTCATCAATCAGCACCAGCCCCAGGTGCTCAAGGGCCATGGCCGTTTGCTCGGTTTCCTCGCAGCGCTCCAGATCGCCCTGGCGTTTGAGCTTGAGCCGCAGCAGCCGATGGATGGTGGAGGGAAACCAGGTGGCCTTGAGCCCCGCCATGGACAGGTGTTGGCGCAGCACCCCCACGGCCTTATGGGTGGGGGCCACCACGGTCCAACAGAGTCCGGCGGCCTCCACCTGGGCCAATAAGCGCATCGACAGGAAGGTTTTTCCCGTGCCGGCATAGCCGCTCAGCACAAACGGCATGCCATCAGGCGGCAGGGCCAACCAGGCCTGAAAAGCTTGAACGGCCGCCTCCTGATCGGTGGTGAGCTGGGGGTCGCTCCCGATCACGCCACAGGGGCAAACAGGGCCCGGACCAAATGCAGGGGCGAGCCAAGCAATACCAAGCCCGGCAGGGCAACCAGGGGGCCGATCAGGCTGCCCACCAGCACTTCTAGGCGGGTGTGGCCAAGGTTTTCCTTGAGGGGCTTCTCCTCTGGCTCCCCAGGCGGATTCGCCTCGCCACCACTGCCGCCATCCCCGCGCAAATTGGCCTGCAGCAAATTGACCCGAGCTGCGGTAAGGCCTGCTGCCCGGCGCACGCCGCTGGCGTCGTAGAGCACCACAAAACACATGGTGGCCGCCAGGGCAAAAAGGGGATCGTCGAAACCCACCTGCCAGCCCAAACCCGCGGCGGTGCCCGTAAGCAGGGCCGAGTGGCTCGAGGGCATGCCACCGGTTTCCACCAGCACCTCCGGTCGCCAGCGCCGATGCACCACCAACTCAATCAACAATTTGGAGAACTGAGCCAGGCCGCAGGCCGCCAAACCCCAGGCCAGCACACCATTGTCTAAAACCGCGACCAAACCATGGCCATCCACTGAAACGCTCATCGATCGCGACTCGTTATGTAGTCAGCTAGGGCTAGCAGGGGTGCTGCTGTCTCCCGCCATGGCTCCAGGGCCGCCTTGGCCCCAGCGACTAAATCATCGGCCCGCTGGCGGGAAGCCTCCAGGCCCAACAGCTTGGGATAGGTGGTTTTATCGGCGGTGAGATCCTTGCCGGCGGTTTTCCCGAGCACATCACTGCTGGCGGTGACATCCAAAATGTCGTCGATGATCTGGAAGGCGAGCCCAATCCCCTTGGCGTAGGTGCCCAGGGCAGCCAGCAGCTCCTCGGAAGCGCCCGCAATGATCGCCCCGCAAAGCACGCAGGCCCTCAATAGGGCACCTGTTTTGTGGAGGTGGATGTATTCCAGGGTCTCGAGGTCGACCTCCTTACCCTCCGATTCCAAATCCACCACCTGGCCGCCCACCAGGCCAGGGGCGCCGGAGGCGAGGCTCAACTCGCCAACCACCGCCAGCAACCGTTCGCTGGGCACGCCGGGGCTGCGCAGGGCCACCATCTCGAAGGCCCGGGTCAGCAGGGCATCACCGGCCAAAATGGCATTGGCATCGCCGAAAACCTTGTGGTTGGTGGGCATCCCCCGGCGTAGATCGTCGTTGTCCATGGCCGGCAGATCGTCGTGGATCAGCGACATCGTGTGGACCATCTCCAGGGCCAGCGCCGTGGGAAGGGCCTGCTCCCTGCTGCCACCCGCCAGCTCACAGGCCGCCAGGCACAGAATTGGCCGCAACCTCTTGCCGCCCGCCAGCAGGGAATAACGCATTGATTCCCGCAGGCTCTCGGGCCGCTCCGGCCCGAGGGATGCGTCCAGGGCCGCCTCCACCTGGAGCCGCGCCGCCTCGAGGTAGGCGGCGAAATCGAACGGGGTAGTCACCGCCGCGGTCATGGGAGCCGGAGATCTGGCGCGATTCTCTCAGGCGCTAGCCCCATCAAGGCAATAGGTCTGCCAAAGGGTTATCCAGGCCGTTGTGGGCACACCAGCTGGCAAAGGTGTTCACGAGCAACATCGTCACGGTCATCGGGCCCACACCTCCGGGCACCGGGGTGATGCCGCTGGCGATCGGCTCCACCTCCGTAAAACGCACATCCCCGCAGAGGCCCGCTGCGGTGCGGTGAATGCCCACATCCACCACCGCAGCCCCTGGCTTGACATGCTCGGCTCCCACCATCTGGGGCCGGCCGGCCGCCACCACCAGCACATCCGCCTGACGGGTAAGACCCGCCAAATCGGTGGTGCGGGAATGGGCCACGCTGACTGTGGCCCCAGCGGCTTGCAGCATTAGGGCCATGGGTTGGCCCACCAAAATGCTGCGCCCCACCACCACGGCCCGCTTGCCAGCCAGCCCAATTCCGTAGCGGGCCAAAAGGGCCATTACGCCTGCGGGGGTGCAGCTGCGCGGACCCGGTTCCCCCTTGAGCAGGTGGCCCAAATTCAAGGTGTGGAGACCATCTGCATCCTTGGCTGGATCGATGGCGGCCAACAGGGGGCCCTGGTCGAGGCCCGCGGGCAGGGGCAACTGCAACAAAATCCCGTCGACCAAGGGGTCCAGGTTGAGCCTCTCAACCGTGGCCAATAGCTCGGCCGCCGGTGTGGAGGCGGGCAGATGGGCGCCATGGTTGGTGATACCAATGCGCAGGCAAGCCTTCTCCTTATTCGCCACATAGACCCCGCTGGCCGGATCGTCCCCCACCCGCAAAACCGCCAGACCTGGCGGTCTGCCTGCCTGGCCGAGGCGTTCGGCGATGGCGAGCTGGAGGCGGCCTTCAATTTCGGCAGCCAGCTGGCGGCCGTCAAATCGGATGGCCATGGCGATGGGGCGTATCTATCTCTCTGCCAGCTTGCCGCCCCGGGCCAGCTAGCGTTTAGCCATGCGCGTGCGGCCACTCCAAACCCTGTGGCGCCAACTGCTCCGGCTAGAGCGACCCAGGCAAACCCCTGGCCTCTGGCGTAGCCGAGAAATTGCGGCGGTGGTGCTGGCTTGCGCCCTGGTGGCCCTGCTGGCCAGCTGGCCCTGGCTGGTGGAGCCCAGCCTGCAGGCAGGCATGGCAGCCCCATTTACGGCAAGGGCCCCCAAGGATGCCCGGGTTATCGACAGCACGGCCCTGGAGGAGCGCCGGGACCAAATGCTGCATCGCACCACTGTGCAAGTGGTGGATCAGGAGGCCAGCCGGGCCCGAATGCGCCAACTCCAGGCCAAGTTGCAGTTAGTGGAGCGCCAGGCCAATAGCCAGGGGGCCGAGGTCCAGGCAATTGCCCTGAGCCCCCAGGAACAACAGTGGCTGGGGAAGCTCAATGGCGCCCAGCTGGGGCAATGGCAAAGGGATGTGTTGCAGGCCCAATTGCGGATGTTGAGCCAGGGGCTTTCAGCCAGCGTGGCCGAAGGCCAGCTACTCGAGGCCGCCAATCTGCAGCTCGAGAGCCAATCGCCCCCGGGTCGCTCCCTGGGGGCCCGGCTGCTGGTGAGTTCCCTGGCGGGCCATGCAAACCTTCGCAACGACCCAACCCTGAGCCAGCGGCGGATCGAGGCGTTGATCACCCAACAGGGCATCCCCACGATTGCGGTTAAAGCGGGTGACCTAATCACCCGCCAAGGCCAGCCGATCACAGCCCAGGCCTTTGACGTGCTCGATTACTTCGGCCTGGTGAACCGGCGCCCCCGGCCCCTGATCTGGCTTGCCCACTTCGGCGAATCGCTGGCCGTTTGTGGGGTAATGCTGCTGGCGATGAGGCGCTGGCGCCCCTCCCTCGAGCCGCGGCAGGCCCTGCTGGGCCTAGTGGGTCTATTGGTGGTGGTGGGCTTCAGCCTCTGGCTCGGGCCCCTGGCTAGCCCCCTGGTGCTCTTGGTGCCGCCCACCCTGCTGCTGGCCCAGGGACTGGGCACCAGCTGCGGGCTGGCCTGGCTGGCGGCCGCCAGCCTGCTTTGGCCCGTGCCCCTGGCTGGGGTGGTGGGCACCAGGTTGCTGGTGGCCTCAGGATTCGCTGCACTGGCTGCACTTGCAGCAGGCCGCCAGCGCAACCGGGCCGAGCTGCTGCAGCTGGCGGTGCTACTGCCCAGTGGTGCCCTGCTGGTGCAGTGGCTATTACTCACCCGCAGCCCCGTGGCCCAGGTCGACCTGCCCAGCGAAGCCCTGCTGTTGGGGGCACTGCTGATGGGAGGTCTATTGATCGCGCCACTGGTGGAGACATTTTTTGGCCTGCTCACCCGGGCCAGGCTGCTGGAGCTGGCCGATTTACAACGGCCCCTGCTACGGCGCCTTTCCTGCGAGGCCCCAGGCACCTTTGAGCACACCCTGATGATTGCCGGCCTGGCGGAGGAGGGGGCCCGGGCGATCGGGGCCGATGTTGACCTGGTGCGCACTGGAGCCATGTATCACGACGTGGGCAAATTGCATGGCCCCCAATGGTTCATCGAAAACCAGGGCCAGGAAGCAAATCCCCACGACAGCCTCGACGATCCCTTCGCCAGCGCCGCCATCCTCCAGGCCCACGTGGATGAGGGCCTGAAACTCGCCAAACGCTATCGACTGCCCAAGCCCCTGGCTGACTTCATCCCCGAGCACCAGGGCACCTTGAAGATGGGCTATTTCCTGCACCAGGCCCGTGAAAAGAATCCCGCGGTGCCGGAGAGCCGTTTTCGCTATCGGGGTCCCACCCCCAACAGCTGCGAGACGGCAATCTTGATGCTTGCCGATGGCTGCGAAGCCGCCCTGCGCTCCCTGCCGCCAGGCACCAGCGAGGCCGAGGCCAGGGCGATGGTGCGCAGGCTCATTGGGGCCCGGCTAGATGATGGCCAACTCGCCTCCAGCGGCATGGGACGCGCCGAATTGGAGCTGCTGATTCGGGCCTTTGTGCAGGTCTGGAAACGGATGAGGCACCGCCGCATCCCCTATCCCATCCCGGCCCGCAAGGCCTTCAGCGCCTAATGCGCACCAAGCCGTAGGCCAGCGCCAGAACCAGCAAACCCAAGGCCAGGTTCAAGGAAAGTCCCCCCGCCGCCGTGGCCCATTGCCGATGGGCCATGGCCTTGGTCACCCCAAGGATCCAGGAGCTGAAGGTGGTGAGCGAACCGCAAAAACCCACGCCCGCCGCCAGAAATAGCCTTTGCCGAGTGGTAGGCAAAGCGATCAAGGCGCCGATCACCGCACAGCCAAAAAGGTTTGCCGCCAAGGTGCCAGCGGAGCTTCCCCATATCAATGCCAATTGCCAACGCAACAGCGCCCCTGGGATAGCCCCGCAAGACACCAGGGTCAATTCCTTGAGCTCAGCGGCAAGGAACTGGCGACTCATCAATCTCCCCCCACCGCAAAGCCCAGGGCCGTGGCCAGCACCCCCACCAGGATCGAGACCAGCAATAGCAAGAAAGCCTCCAGCCATTGGCGTTGCTTGAGCGCCACAAACAGCTCCGCCATGAAGGTGGAAAAGGTGCTGAAACTGCCCAAAAAGCCAGTGGAAAGAACCAACAGGATGCGTTGGCTGCCCGGACCACAACTTTCCTCAAGCCCCACCAGCAAACCCAATACGAAACAGGCCGCCACATTCACCCCCAGGGTGCCCCAGTGCTTGCGGGGCACCATCGGCTCCAGGTGGTTGACCACCCGAAATCTCAACCAGGCACCCGGCACCGCGCCGATGGCCACAAGCAGGGCGTCATCAGCCACGGCGCTGGGCCCTCCAGGCTTGGAATCGCCGCTCCAAAACCACACCGGCGGGCACAATCGTGACCAGGTTGGCCAGAATCAAAGGGCCATCCTGGGTGCATAGGCCGTAGATCCCCCAGAGAGCGATGCCGGCGGTAAAGAGCCCATACATCCGCAGCGAAATACCCGAGGTGTCCCCACTGCGCAGGGTCTTGATGGCCTGGGGGAAAAAGCTGATGGTGGTGAGACTTGCGGCGAAATACCCCAAGAGGCGCACTTCCGGACTGACCAAGGCAACGGCCATGGAGGCATGAGCTTTAGGAATCCAGCTTGCACTGCGCAACGGCCCGTGGCAAAACCCTAGAGACGCCGCCAGGATCGGAGGGACTATTGCCCTTACCCCCTGCCATGGCGCCCGCCCCAAAACGCCCCAATGCCAGCTTGGAGATGCCCGACTGGGCTCCCTGGGTGCAAGCCGGCTTCAGCGCCATGTTGGCCGTTTTGTTTTTGGTGCTCGTAGGCAAGATGCGCGAGCAGGGCAGCCAGATCCGCACCCTGCAAGAAAGGGTGCAGGGGCTCGAGAACAGCAGGGCCCTGGCACAGAACAGCGGCCTTGAGGAGCAGCTGCGCTCAGCCGTGGAACGGCTGCAGGTGGTGGAGCGCAACAGCGCCCAGGTTCGAAACCTCCTGGGCCAAAACCAGGCCCTTAAGGAGCAAGTGCGCCAGCTGAAGGCGGCTGGAAATCCCAATTTGGATGG
Organism: Cyanobium sp. HWJ4-Hawea; assembly: GCF_024345815.1. Lineage (NCBI taxonomy): Bacteria > Bacillati > Cyanobacteriota > Cyanophyceae > Synechococcales > Prochlorococcaceae > Cyanobium > Cyanobium sp. HWJ4-Hawea. The sequence continues at coordinate 22,515 of NZ_JAGQBV010000030.1, forward strand.
CAATTTGCCGGAACTGCCGCCAATCAAGCCCTAGCCCTTGACCGCATCACCACTGGCACTGGGCAGGATGTAGCGCTGCAGGGCCACAAACACCACCAGCACCGGCAGGATCGAAACCACCGAGCCTGCCGCCACCAAACGCCAATCCAGGGCAAAGCTGCTGGCCAACTGCTGGAGCCCCAGGGGCAAGGTGTAGAGCTTGGGGTCGTCGAGAATCACCAGGGGCCAGAGGAAATCACTCCAGGTGCCGATAAATACGAACATGGCCAGGGTGATCAGATCCGCCCGGGCCGCAGGAAGCATCACGTTCCACCACTCCCCAAGGGGGGAGCAGCCATCGCTTTTGGCCGCCTCCTCCAATTCCACGGGCACTGCCAGGAAACTTTGCCGCAATAGAAAAATGCCAAAGGCTGTGGCGGCCTGGGGAATGATCAAGGCCCAAAGCGTGTTGCGCAGGCCGATCTGAACCATCAGCAGGTAGAGCGGAATCATCACCACCTGGAAGGGGATCAAAATGGTGGCCACCACTAGGGCAAGCACCAGACCGCGGCCGGCAAAGCGCATCCGGGCCAGGGGATAGGCCGCCAGGGAGCAAAACAGCAGGTTGCAGATCACGGCCAAACCACTCACGACCGTGCTGTTGAGCAGGTAGGTACCCATGGGATTGTTGGCAAACAGGCGCCCATAGGCCTCAAAACTGGGATGGCTCGGCAATAGGGCTGGAGGGCTGGTGAAGATGTCCTCCATGGGCCCCTTTAGGGAGGTGCTCACCAGCCAGAGCAGGGGGACCAGCATCGCTAGGGCCAGCACCAGCAAAGCCACCAACTGCAGCGCCTTGCCCCTCACAGGCTTGGCCGCTCCAGGCCAACCAGATCTCCCGCCTCTGGCAGGGGAGCCTTCTGGGGGTGAAGTGGTTTGTTTGCGCCTGCCGAGAAGAGCCGGTTGAGGGCGTTGACAAAGGCCTGGGCCGCCGCCACCACGATGTCCGTATCGGCGGCGTGGCCGGAGTAGAGCACCCCTTGGTGGCGCAGGCGAATCGTCACCTCGCCCATGGCATCAATGCCCTCAGTGACTGACTTCACCGAAAATTCCACCAACTCATTGGGCACCTGGGCCAGGTGGTTTAGGGCCTGACAAACCGCATCGACTGGGCCCGTTCCAATCGCCGCCTCGCTGATCTCGGCACCATCGGCGGTGGTCAGGCTGACGGTGGCGGTGGGCAGCAGGTTGGTGCCGCAGCTGACCTGGACACTCCTCAGGATGAAGTTCGCCTGGTCCTGCTGCTGGACCTGTTCACTGACGATTGCCTCCAAATCGCGGTCGGAGATCTCCCGTTTGCGGTCGGCCAGTTCCTTAAAACGGGCAAAGGCATCATCGAGGTCGTCGCGCTCGAGGGTGTAACCCAACTCCTCAAGGCGGGCCCGGAAGGCACTGCGGCCCGAAAGCTTGCCGAGGGAGATGCGGTTGTCGGCAAGGCCAACGGTGCGGGCATCAATGATTTCGTAGGTGAGGCGATTTTTAAGAACGCCGTCCTGGTGGATACCCGATTCGTGGGCGAAGGCATTTGCACCAACAATCGCCTTGTTGGGTTGCACCGCCATCCCGGTGAGGTTGGACACCAAGCGGGATGTCTTGGTAATTTCTTCGGTGCGCACCCCGGTGAGGGGCGTGCTGCTCTCGGGGGGGCGCCCCAGGAAGGGGTTGAAATACTGGCGGCGCACGTGCAGAGCCATCACCAACTCCTCAAGGGAGGCATTGCCGGCCCGCTCGCCGATGCCGTTGATCGTGCACTCGAGCTGGCGAGCTCCGTTTTTCACAGCCTCAAGGAAGTTGGCCACGGCCAGGCCCAGGTCGTTGTGGCCGTGGACCGAAATCACGGCTTGATCAATGTTGGGCACCTGGGCATTAATCCCAGCAATCAGGTCCCCAAATTCAGCCGGCGTGGCATAGCCCACCGTGTCGGGGATATTGATAGTTGTGGCCCCGGCCTTGATCGCAGCTTCGATCACCTGGTGCATGAACTCCGGATCACTGCGGCCGGCGTCCTCGCAGGAAAATTCGACGTCTTCAACCAAGGAACGGGCATAGGCCACCATTTCGGCCGTGATCTCGAGCACCTCCTGGCGGCTTTTGCGCAGCTTGTGCTCCAGATGGATGTCACTGGTGGCAATAAATGTGTGGATGCGCCGGTGGGCCGCAGGAGCCACCGCATCTGCACAGGCCTTGATGTCGCCCCGGGCCGCCCGGGCCAGGCCACAGATCACCGGCCCATCGGGGTTGCCGACGGTGGCCGCAATCCGTTGGACGGCATTGAAATCGCCGGTGCTGGCAAAGGGAAAACCCGCCTCAATAATGTCGACACCGAGCCGGGCCAACTGCTGGGCGATCGCCAGCTTTTCTTCGAGATTGAGGCTCGCACCAGGCGATTGCTCACCATCGCGGAGCGTGGTGTCAAAGATCAGTACCCGGCCGGGGTCGCGGGCCATGTCGGCGCCTCTATGCGGAATGACTATGAGTTAGGCCCATCCTAGGGGCAGGGCGCCTGAACAAATGCCAGCCTAGGGGTGGGTCGTAGACTTGCTTCACCACGAGATCTCCATGGCCGCAGGCGATCTGGCCACGGAAACGATCCCCGCCAGCGCCCAAAATGCGGGCCAGCTGGCGATTGTTTTGCATGCGCACCTCCCCTACGTGCGTAGCAGTGAACCTGGCTCCCTTGAGGAGGACTGGTATTTCCAAGCCCTCCAGGAGTGCTATTTGCCGCTCTTGGCCGTGCTGGAAGCGGCGGCGGCCGACCCCAACCAGCGCGCCCGGCTGACCCTCGGGCTCTCTCCAACCCTGCTGTCTCTTTTGAGCGACGGGGGCCTCAATGGCCGTTTCCAGGATTGGCTTGGGCTGCGTCTGGGCCTGCTCGAGCAGGCCCCAGCCGAGCTGGAAGCGGCGGCAAGCCACCTGGCCCAGCAGCTCGGGGCCACCATCGAGCAGTGGAACTCCTATCAAGGCCGGCTACTTCCCCGCTTCCGCCGCCTGCAGCAGCTGGGGGTGCTGGATCTGATCACATGCGCCGCCACCCATGGCTACCTGCCCCTGCTGCGTCAGGTGCCGGAGGCGGTGCGGGCCCAACTGCGCACCGCGACCAGGGAACACGAGCGCCTGCTCGGTGAGCGGCCCCTGGGGATTTGGCTGCCCGAATGTGCCTATTTCGAAGGCTTGGATCAGGAGTTGCTGAACTGCGGGCTCCGCTACTCGATCCTTGATGGCCACGGCCTGCTTCATGCCTTACCCCGGCCCCGCTACGGGGTCTATGCCCCGATCTGCTCCCCTGGCGGCGTTGCCTTCTTTGGCCGTGACAGCCGCTCCACCCTGCCGGTCTGGAGTGCCCGCGAGGGATACCCAGGCGATGGGGTCTACAGGGAATTCCACCGCGACTTGGGCTGGGATCTACCGGAAGCTGAGCTAGAGGAATTGGGAATCAGCTGCCGCAGGCCCCTGGGCCTCAAGCTGCACCGGGTCAGCGGCCAGGACTGCCCCCTCGAGCACAAACAGCCCTACGAACCCGCCGCCGCCGCCGCCAAAGCCGAAGTCCATGCCGCCGATTACCTTGCCGGCCGCCGCCGGGAATTGGCAGAACTGGGCAGCTCGATGGAGCGCAGCCCCCTGCTGGTGGCACCCTTTGATGCCGAACTCTTCGGCCACTGGTGGTTTGAAGGGCCCCAATTCCTGGCGGCCCTATTCCGCCAAGGGCCTGGCGAAGGGATTGAGCTGGTAACCCTGCGGGAGGCCCTGGGATCCGGCGGCGTGCTGCAGGTCTGTCGCCCCTCGCCCAGTAGCTGGGGCCAGGGGGGTTACCACAACTACTGGCTCAACGAAACCAATGCCTGGGTGGTGGCCGAATGGCAACGGGCCTCAACGTCAATGGTGCGGCGCGTGAACACGGGCGTGGGCAGTGCCCAGCAACTGCAACTGCTCAACCAGGCAGGCCGCGAATTGCTATTGGCCCAAAGTTCCGACTGGAGCTTCATCCTGCGGGCCGGCACCACCACCGAGCTGGCGAGGGAACGGATCAACCGCCACCTGGATCGCTTTTGGCGCCTTCTAGATGCGATCGAAACCGACACTGAACTTGGCGAGGAATGGCTTGAGGCCGTCTGCGATGAGGACGGACTATTCCCCACACTTAACGCGGCCGACTGGCTCAGCCTGCCTTCATAATTGGCTATGCCTAATAACTGGCTATGCCTAATAATTGGCAGAAAACTTAAATATCTATCCGCAAACAACCGCGATTATTTACCTGTTGCCCAGTGGGCTCCAAGATGTCGCCATGGGGATCGGCGATCACCTCAACGCCATGACTGCCAGCCCCTAAATCCAGGGGCAATTTGAAGTTTTCGGCCTCGCCGGCCGCAAGCCAAGGAATTCTTAGGTAACTATGGGAGTTGTAGTGGTCGTCGACTACCACCGCCACGCCCACATCACTGACATCCAATTGGCCACGATTATGTAATTCGAACTCCAGCAGGCCAGGAGCTCTACCGCCTGAATTGGCCGGGGTCCAACCCAGGGATTCGATGGCCAAATCACTGGCTAGATGGCTAATCGAGTGAAATGGATAAATCACCAAGCTATCCAGACCAAGCAAAATGCTCCCCACGTGTTCATGGTGCAGATGACCGCCATGGCGCAGGTCCTGGCTACAGCCATGGAGGTGGAGATGTTCACCAGCAACTGGCACGGTCAGCCGGCCTGATTCGGGCTCGGAATCCCAAAAGCCACAGCAATCCCAGCCCGGGCTTGCCCCCAAATTGCTGATCCCGGCAGCCTGATCCCAATTTGCATCCCCCACTCGAAAATGCTTGAGGGCGGCATAAATACTGCGCCCATCTTCAGCGGTTGGCTGGGAATTGGCGATGGTGAATGCCCGATTGCGCCGTCGCTCGCCCATGCAGAGCTTGGATGCCACCGTATAAACCAAGCTGCTCCAGCGCGACACCAACCGCAGCCCATAGACGGGCGCCGGCTCGAGTCTTTGTTCGGCGATCAACAGGGGAATGGCCCTGCCGACCACTGCCATTAGGGGCTCCCCTGGCTGGACCTGCAGTTCTGCTAAGTCAGCCGAGCTGAGGGGATGGCGCAGGCCAGTTGCATCGGCACTGAAACAGGCGTAGGGGAAGTGGTGAAGTCCCTCTCCAGGCAGCAGGCGTTCCACGCCGCCCCCCTCCGGTTTGGCCTTAAAAACCTGGGATTGTTTCTGATCAGAGTCATAGAGAAAGGCCAATTCACCGTTGTCGTAACTGGTGGTGGTACCCATCCCGAGCACATCGCCCTGCAGGGGAATCCGCTCTAAAGGCAGGTGCTCGCGCACATCACCCTCGATCAAATCGCTGATGGTGTTGGCAATCCAGAGATCGGTCATGGGGGCAATCCTGGGTATGTCAGGGGCTGAGCAAGCGGGTAAGCAGGGCCCACTCCC
>NZ_JAGQBV010000031.1:0-27769 GCF_024345815.1 Cyanobium sp. HWJ4-Hawea
GGAAGACGATCAATAGCAATTCTTCCGACAAAGACAGCGCCCCAGGCAGAGCGCTAAGCCGCTTGTGATGAATGGCTGAAATCACCCCCGAGACCTCGTTGCAGGAGCTCGCAGTCATCATCAATTAGCTACTAGCCACTATCTAGAAGCTTCACAGGAAGCCTTGATCTGTTTGAGCTTCTGGAGAAGAGAAGGCAACGCCTCTTGTGTGATCCAAAGAACCTGGCGGGGATCAATATTGAAATACTGATGGGCCAGTACATCCCGAAAGCCCATCATTCCTTTCCAGTCTTGCTCCGGGACTTGCTCTTGCAATGTAAAGCCAGTGAGTTTATCGAGCTGTTTGACTGCTTCACCAAGAGCTAGATACTGCATGCAGACCGCATCCAGAAGCAAACGGCCTGCTTCTGTTTTGGAGAGATCAGTCGCAGAATAAACGGTCTTCATGCGCTTCAACACTGACTCAATCAGGCTGATCATCTGAGAGATGACGGATACCGCAAGCCGCTCCTCTTGTTCAGATGGAAATCGCATCTTGCTGGATCTCATTCATCAGGGCCGGATTCATGCCGGGCCAGCGAGTCACAACATCCACGCGCCTGCCTAGCTGCTGCTGTACGGCCTGCTGAAAGTGAACCAGTGCGAAGGGATTGGGGGGATCCAGGCTCACGCACAGGTCCACATCACTGTTTTCAGAAGCTTGATTGCGGGCCATGGAGCCGAACAGGGCAAGCTCCTGGATGCCGTAAAGCCTGCGCCATTCCGGTAAGTGCTGCGTTAGCAGCGCAACGACCTGGTCGCGGCTGATTGAGGTTCTTAAATCGACTGGGTTCATAACCGGCTTCTGCCCTCCGTCTCAAAGTAGTTCCAAACCACCCGATTAATCCTGCATCCGATCAGCATCTTTAAGCCAGCGCACCCATCTGGTTGAGGCCATGCAGGCCCTCGTAGAGCAGGTAGGCGCCAAGGAAAAGAGCCAGCACGCCCACCAGCCATTCGGCCTTGTGCTGGAGCCAGTTTTCCAATTTGGCGAGGGGTTCGCGAATCGCTCCGCCACTCACCAGCCAGGCCAGGGGGGGCAACAGCAGCAGGGAGCTGGCCACCAAGGTGAAGATGCCGGTCACCTCGGCATCAGCGGTTAGGCCCGGTTCATTGAGCAGCAGCAGGCCCGCTTCTTTTAGGTAAAAAACCAAATTTTCTGGGGTGAGCAGGGCGCTTGCCGCACCCACGCCCACCAGGGCCAGGCTGCTGAAGTCGGGCAGTTGGTTCATCAACTTAAGGGCCATGCCCTCTTCCCCCAGGTTTGCCTGGGGCGTCAGCTGGTAGAGCCCCAGGCCAATTAGGGCACCAGCACCGAGCAGGTCAATCAATACCTGCTCCCTTTCGCCATGGCTAAGGCTGATCGAGAAGGCCTCACCGATGACCATCAAGACAGTGATTGCAAGGGCATTGGCCGCAGCCCAGCCGGCCACATAGGTGAGGGCCCGTTGCACCGGCGAGCGGCCCAGCAATAGGAGGCTCACCACCCCAATGTGGAGGGGGCTGAAGGCAATGCCGATGCCAAACAGCGAAGACTTGGTAATCAGGGATGGGGTGAGGAGGGCCAGGGAGACCAATGGGCAGCCACAGGTGGAAGCCGATTCTCGAAGATCTTTGGCCTGTTCGTGGAGTTCGCCTAGCTCCTAGCTAGCGATTGCGCTTTCGGGTGCCCACTGCCGGATCAGGGTCTCGATGCGCACCACCTGGTAGCGGGTCACTTCGTTGGGCTGCTCGGCGTAGGCGCTCCGCATGGCCCTGAGCTGGGCGGAAAGCGACATGAAAACGGGATGGTTTTCGTTCACTGAAGATTTGCTCCTAAAGACTGGACGCCTTGGGTCTTGGGTGAACGGCAGGCGGCTTAGCAAATTGCTTAGCGCCGACCATCTGGCCTTAACACTTTCAGCTTAAGACATTCTTAAGCCCCGAATTTGCCACTGGTGGCCTGCGTCTTCGGATCAGGACACGGGTCAGTTTTGCCGTTTTGGCCCTGCCGTTGGCATCCTGGCAACAATGGCTCCAACGGCTAGACCTTCCACCTCCCAGTCCATCGCCGTCATCGGTGCTGGCGTGGCCGGTTGCGCCCTGGTGGCCCAGCTGCGTCGCCTGGGGGTGCAGGCACCGATCAGTCTCTGGGAAACGGGTAGGGGCCCGGGCGGCAGGGCCAGCACCCGCTTCTCCCGCCTCGATGGGGGCTTTCGCCTCGACCATGGGGCGCCCCTGCTCAACCTCAGCGGTGCGCCCGATCCGCAGCTTTTGGCTCCCCTCCTGGAGGGGGGCTGGCTGGAGCCCTGGGCTGGCCGGGCGGCACGACTAGAGGGCGAGGCCCAGCTGCGGCTGGACCTGGCTGATGCCTATGGCCTGGGCGGGCTTTGGGTGGGGAAGGGCGGCATGAACCAGCTGGGCAAGGGGCTGTTGCAGCTCGCCGGCCCCGAGGTTGAGCAGCATTTCGGCAGCTTTGTGCGGCATCTGCAGCGCCCGCGCGGTGGGCCCTGGCGCCTGCTGGGCGTAGATCGGGAGCTGCTGGTTGAGGCCGATTGGCTGGTGTTGAGCAGCACCCTGCTGGCCCATCCCCGCAGCCAATTGCTCTTTGGCTGGCCGGAAGCGCCCCTAAAAACGGCCGCGGCGAGCCTTGGCGACCTCCAACTCGACCATGCCCTTACCACCATTGCCGGCATTCGCGTAGAGGCCCGCAGCAACCTGCTGCTGGTGATCCCCGAGGGCTGGGCCCATGCCTGGCTCGACCTGCCTTTTGGCTTGCTGCACTGTGATGGCCCTGCCCAGCAGCGCTGGGGCATCCGGCGGGTTTCGATCCAACCCCTGGCCGATGGTCGCTGTGGGGTGGTGGTGCACTCCAGCGACGTTTTCGCCGCCGACCATCTCGATGTCTACGGCAGCCATTCCGCCGTGGCCACCATGCTCCAGCTACCCCCCGATGGGGGTAGGGAGGAAACGGTGATCTCTGCCCTCACCTCGGCCCTGGTGCAGATGCTGGCCCCCTGGCTGGGGGATGCCGCTGGCTGGCAGAGCCGGCTTGAAACCCTGGGGGCCAGCGAACGGCAGTTGATGCGCTGGGCGGCGGCCTTCCCCGTGGCGCCCGGCTTGCCCACCGAATTGATGTTCTGCCGCCAGAGCCGCGTGGGCTTCTGCGGCGACTACCTGGCCGGGGTGGGCTTTGGCCGGATCGAAGGGGCCTGGCGCCGGGGCGAGGAGTTGGCGGCGCTGCTGGTCAACCAGCTACAGCGGCACTAGGGCGAAGTAGCCGGTTTGCTGGGCGCGGGTTGCTTTTGCACTGGTTGGTTAGGCGCAACTGGAGTGAGGGTCTGATCCAGCACCAGGTCGAGTTCGCCCACCCACAGCACCAGGCCGCCAATGCAGGCCAGGGCAAAGATCAGGAGCAGCAGGTGGCGGCGGTCAAAGCGCCTGGGCCGGTGTTCAGGGGCTGACATGGGGCAACGCTCACTAACAACAACCACTGAATCATTGCTTTCCACCCGTGGCAGGGCTATTCCTTAGTGATAGGGAGATTGGGGGAGATCTGATGCGGGTGGTCCCAGAGTCCAGGAGATGCCGCCGGGTGCCAGAAACCCTGGCTGATCAGTGGGCGGTGGTAAATCGGGTGATCGGCTATTTCGGGGAGCATTTTCAAGAAGCCATAGAGCTCGAAGCGGTGGCCCTTCTGATGGGGCTAAACGGCGAATGGCTTGATCTCTGCTTCGACCACTGCCGCGGCAAGACCCCGTTTCAGGCCCTGCAGCACGTGCGCCTGGGTCAGCTGTTTGAGAGCATCGTCAACCAACCCCAGCAAACCTTGCAACAGCAGGTCGATCGCTGTGGATTGGTTTCGGTGATCTCTGCCAACCATTCCTTTGAAGATCTCTACGGCATTGGTCTTGCCCCATTTCGCCGCGTCTGTCGGCGGGCAGAGGCCGACCGCCAACTGGTGGGCAGCTGTAATCGCCATCGGCCCCGCCACTGAGCTAAGCGATGCAAAGTGCTTTTGGCGATTGGCGACCGGAGGTGGTGGTGTTCAGGCCCACCCGTTTTGCCGAGGCGGAGTGGATTGTCCACAACGTGCGGGAGCAGAAAACCGTGCTGGTCCAGGCCAGCGGCATGGAGGTGGGGGAGGCCCAACGCCTGATTGATTTCGTGGCCGGTGGGGTGGAAGCCCTTGATGGCCATGCCGAGTGCCTGGGGCCCCTCACCTTTGTGTTTGCCCCCGAGTTGGTTTCCCTGCGCCGCGATTCAGGCTCCCCCCTGGCATAGGGCGCCTGGCATAGGGCGCCTGGCTAGCTGGCTGGCGCCTAAGCCAGCAAATTGATCCGGTAGAGCACGTCTTCGAGGGCGTCGGCGGCGCTGATGCCGGCGTAGCGCTGGGGATTTTCGGGAGTGCAGCAGCAGGCCAAGGGGGCCAGGCTTGTGGTGGGCCTGGCATGGCAAAACTGCACCACGCTCAGCCGCTCCCGCTGGCTGCCTGGCGGCGCCACCACCCGGTGCCAACCCACGGGGATCAGGCCATTGCTGAGCCGCTCCAGCATGATTCCGGTGTTGAGGATCACCCGCCCCTCTGGCGGCAGGGCATCCAGCCACTGCCCCTCCACCTGCACCTGCAGGCCCGGACCGGTGGCCCGGGGCAGGGCCGTGATCAGGTTGATGTCGCCATGGGCCTCCGCCCAGACGTGGCCGGCGGCCGGGGCATCGGCCATCGGGGGGTAGCGGATTGCCCGGGTGAGGGTGGGGGCATCGCTGGTCATTTCCTCAAAGAAGTCTTCCGAGCAACCCAGCCCCAGGGCAATGATCCGCAGAAAGCGGCGCTGAAGATCGGCAATGGCGTTGTGGAAGGTCTCCAGCACGCTGCTAATGCCTGGCACCACTTCCTCGGGAAGCACCCGCTCGGGGTATTGGAGGGGATAGCGGCGCCTGAGGGGGTGGTTGGCGGGGAGGGGCAGCCCCCAATTGAGCATTTCCTTCCAGTCGGCATGGCTGCTGCCGGCAGCTGTCTCGACCAACAGGCCGGTGTAGCCGGTCTGGCCGCCCGAACCCGGCGCCACGAAGCGTTGCTTGCTCTCGGGAGCCAGGGCAAAAAACTCAGCCAATAGGCCATAGGCCGTGTCGAGTAGGTCGGGCGAGAGATCACTGCTGGTGTACACAAAGCCCGTTTGGAGGCTGCGCCGCACCCCATCCACCACCGCGGCCCGGGCCGTCTCGCTGCCCCGCTCAAAGGCCAGCAAATCAACGTCGCAAATGGCCTGACCCATGGCCTGGAGCCTAGGGGGAGAGTGCCGGACCAGCCGCCTCGGCGCCAAAAACCAGGGCCCCTTCCTCGGCAGTGAGGGGCTCCAGCCAGAGCCGTTGTTGCTGCATCACCTCCACCGTGGCGTCGGAGGGATCGCTGCCGGCCGCGGCGCGCCCAATTAGCCGTTGGCGCAGGGTTGCTTCCGGCGCCCCACAAACCACGATCTTTAGCGGCAGGCCCAGGCGCTGCGCCAGCTCCGCCATTTGCCGGCGCTCGCGTTGCTTGAGGAAGCAGGCATCCAGGATCACCGCCAGGCCGCCGGCGCTTGCAGCCTCCACCAGGGCCGGCAGGGTGATCTCGTAGAGGTGTTTGCTGGCTTCCGGGCCGTAGAGCTCCCCCTCCAGCCGGCGGATTGGTGCCTGGCCCCAAAGCCCGAATAGGCGCTTGCGTTCCACATCAGAGCGAAACACCACTGCCCCCAGGATTTGGCTGAGCCGAGCCGCCTCGGTCGACTTACCGCTGCCCGAAAGCCCGTGCATCAACAGCAGGGGCTGGGCCGGGCGCCCGATCCAGGCCCGGGCCAAGGCCAGGTACTGGCCCAGATCGGCCTGCCCCTGGCTGATCTCCTCTGCCGAGAGGCCGCTTTGTTTCAGCCGCAACCAACTCACCTTGGCCCGCACCAGGGCCCGATAAACGCTGTACCAGGCCCAGCCCCGCAGGCCGGCCCCATCACCACTGGCCTCCAACCAACGGTTGAGCAGCAGGCTGCCCAGATCGGGGCGGCCCCGCACCGCCAGATCCATCACCAGGAAGGCCATTTCGCTGATTGGATCAATCCAGCGCAGGCTTTCGCTGAATTCCAAGGCGTCGAAGACCTCGATCCCCGCTGGCCCCAGCAACATGTTGCCCAGGTGCAAATCGCCGTGACATTCACGAATCTGCCCCTCCCCTTGGCGTTGCTGAAACCAGGGGGCCAGGGCTGCGGCCTGGACCCCAACCCAGGCCTGTAGGGGGGCCAGATCGGCCTGGGCCGCCGGGCAATCGGTGAGGGCCGTGAGGTTGTCGAGCACCGGTTGCAGCACCAGATCGGGCTGGCCCCAGGCGCTACCGGCCTCGGCGCTGGCCGCCCTTCGGTGAAACTGCGCCAGCTCTTCGGCCAGTTGGCTGATGGCCGTTGCATCAACCAGGCCAGAAGCCAGGGCCGCCGGCAGCAATTGGGCCTGGTCGAATTGCACCATCCGCACCGCCCAGGCGATCACCGGTGGGGAGGCAACTGCTTCGATGGCAACTGCTTCAGGAGCCACAAAGCTGGCCTCCTCCTCTGGGCCATAGACCGGCACCAGATCCAGGTAGCGCTCTGGTGAAAGGCGGCGGTTCAGGCGCAATTCCTCCCGGCAGGCCTGCTCCCGCAGCTCGGCCGTGGAGAAATCGACAAAGCCAAAGGCCACGGGCTTTTTGAGCTTGTAGGCATAGGGCCCACTCAGCAGCACCCAGGAGAGGTGGGTCTCGAGCAGCCGGGGAGCATCGGGCCCCAGCGGGTGGCCGTAGGCCTCGGGGCGCAGCAGGTTTTGGATCATCGGATCCATGGCAGCTCCTGGGGAATAAGGGCCATTGACTAGGGTCGCGCTTCACCTTTACAGCCGAGTGGAGCAGATTTGCGCCCTGAATTGCGGCACGGCCAGCCCGGATTGGGACTCCCCCTGATGCTGCTTTACGCCCTCGGACCTGTCTTCATCATCCTCAGCCATCTGGGTTGCCTGATCCTGCTGTTCACGGGCCTGGACCTGGCCGCCGCCCTCTGGGCCCTCGGCCTCTATGCCATTCGCATGCTGGCGATCACGGCCATCTACCACCGGCTGATTACCCATGGCAGCTATCAGGCCCCCAAGGCGGTGGCCTGGCTGGGAGCTTTGGTGGCGGCCTCCGCCGGCCAGATGGGCCCGAGCTGGTGGAAGGGCCACCACCAGCAACATCACCTCCATGTAGATACGGCCGCCGACCCCCACAGTCCCCTCTTGCCCCAGGCGGGCTGGGGTGGCTTCTGGCATTCCCAGGTCGGCTGGTTGCTGTCGCCCAGCTTTTTCCCAGAGCAATTGCCCGCGGATGTGGAGGCTGATCCGGTGCTGCGCCAAATTGATCGCTTCCATTCCTTGCCCCTATTGGGCCTGGCCGCCCTCTCCTGGCAGCTGGGGGGCTGGGCTTGGCTGGGGGCCTTTTGCTTGAGCACCGCCGTGCTGTTTCACGGGGTGGCCAGCGTTAATTCGGTGGCCCACCTGGTGGGCGGCCAGCCCTTCGCCACCGGTGATGCCAGCCGCAACAACCGCTGGGTGGCCCTAATCACCTTTGGGGAGGGTTGGCACAACATGCACCACGCCTTCCAGGCTTCGGCTCGCCAGGGCTTCACCCTGCGCGGCGGCCAGCTGCGCCTGCTGCCCGATCCCACCTACCGATTTATTCGCTTGTTGCAGTGGTTTGGCTGGGCTTCCAAGCTGCGGATTCCCTCCGATCGCGCCCTGCTGGCCAGGGCCCTGAAGCAAGATCCGGGGATTGCCCAATAAAAAACCGCCCCCGAAGGGACGGCTTTGGTGTGCTTATTAACTCAGCAGCTTGAGGAGCTAGGGGCTCAGTAACGGCCGCCGCCGCCACCGCCACCGCCACCACCGCCGTAGCCGCCGCGACCACCGCCGCCGCCACCACCGCCGTAGCCACCACCACCGCCGCCGCCGCCGTAGCCGCCGCGACCGCCGCCACCACCACCGCCACCGCGGGGTTCAGCTTTGTTTACGCGGATGGCGCGACCCATCCACTCAACATCTTGAAGATCTTCAATGGCCTTGGCTTCTTCAGCCTCATTAGCCATCTCCACAAAGGCGAAACCGCGCTTGCGGCCGGTGTCGCGATCGAGGGGGAGGCTGCACTTGCTCACTTCGCCGTATTGGCTGAAGAGGTGTTGCACGTCTTCCGCTTCGGCGTCGAAGGAAAGATTGCCGACGTAAATGGTCATGAACTGGGAACTAATCAAGAAAACTTATGAATTGATCCGTCGAAGGCCCAAGAGAAAGTTGGCGGATTGCGAAAGCAAAAACTCTCGAAACGGAAACTCGCTAAGGAGATATCTATGAATCACTCTGCACCTTACTGCTTCAACGGCCCCCCTCCCAGCAGCTGATGCCAGATTGCTGCGGCTCCCCTAGGGATGGGCATGGCCAGGGTTGATCTACTAAGCGTTCTGAGGGAGGCCGAGCTCGATGGGATCCGCTGCGGCGGCCCCGTAATTCTGGCCGGCTTCGTGATCGGGGTGGGTCTGGTGCAGGTGGCCGCAGGGCCCCTGGGCCTGGCCAGCCGCAACATCTGTGAACTGGTGATTTTGCTGGTGTTGCATTTGGTGGGGCCCCTGGTGATTACGGCCCTGGCCCTGGTGCAGCTAGCCCCGACCTGGCTGCAGCGGGTGGAGCAAAGGGGCCTGGCGGCCTGGCGCACTTCGGTGCCAGCAGCGGCGCTGGTGGCTCCGTTTTTGCTGGTGATTTTCTTGATCTCTGCCCTGACCAGCGGGGTCCTGTTCACCCCCCGCGAAGACCTGGTGGGGGAGTTTGGAGAGGTGTTGGCTTCCCTGCAGTTGCACAGCCTGCTGCTGACCTGGGTGAGGTCCAGCTTCTTCTTCGCCATCATTTGTGGCTGGTCTTTGCACCACAGCGAGAAGTGCCTGCTGCGCCGCCAGCCCCCAGCCGAGATTGCCAGTGAGTTGGTGGGCCGGGGCATTGTGCTGCTGATGGTGCTGAAATTTGCCTGGCTTGTGCTGGCCACACCGATCAGCCTCAACTGACGAATCACAACTGCCTGAAGATGGAAGGGAAGCGGGATCAATGGTTGTTTTTGGGGGCCAGCAGTCTGTTGTTGGCGGGCCTGTTTCTGGGCCTGGCCCGCGAGCAACACTGGGGGAAGGCCTTTCAGCCGGTGGAATTTCGCTCCAGCAATGCCGCGGGAATCAAGAGCGGCCTTGAGGTGCGCATCTCCGGTGTACCCGTGGGCAATGTGGTCGGCCTGGAGATGGAGCCCGATGCCTCGGTGCTGGTGCGTCTTCGGGTGGAGCAGCGCTATGGCCGCCTAATTGGCCCCAAAAGTGTGGCCAGCCAGGGGAAGGACGGCTTTGTGGGAGATGACTTCATTGCCATCAGCCCCGATCCAGTTCCAGAGGACCAGGCCGCGGCAATTGTTGCCAAACGCGGGGTGTTGAAGCTGCCCTACACCCTGCCGGTTGATGTGACCAAGCTGATGGCGCAACTGGCCGAGACCCAGTTCACCCTGCAGGCGATGTTGCGCCAGGTGGGCCGCGTGGCGGAGAAGGATCTACCCGGCGCCCTTGGCGGCTTCCGCCAAACCATGGAATCGGTGGATCGCCTTTCGAGCACCCTTGAGCGCGAAAGCAACGGGATCGGCCCGGAGCTAAAGCGCACCATGCAAACCATGGACAGCACGGGCAAGAGCGCCGAGCGATTGATGAACCAAAACGGCCCCCTGCTGCCGTCCACCCTGGAAGAAATCCGCACCCTGGTGGGACGTCTCAATAACTTGATGAGCAAACTGCTGGGCAGCGATCTGCTCGAGCAGGTACCCGAAAAGCGCTGAATTGCATCCGGTTCTTTAGTTGCTGT
This sequence comes from Cyanobium sp. HWJ4-Hawea, assembly GCF_024345815.1. Classification (NCBI taxonomy): domain Bacteria; kingdom Bacillati; phylum Cyanobacteriota; class Cyanophyceae; order Synechococcales; family Prochlorococcaceae; genus Cyanobium; species Cyanobium sp. HWJ4-Hawea. The sequence goes on from NZ_JAGQBV010000031.1 coordinate 9,925, forward strand.
TGTTTCCAGCACGCCATGGCTTTCCCCTTTTTCAGCTTTGGATCCTGGCTGCGCCAATCAGCGTTGTTGTCTTTGATGCTTGTTGGCTTTGCCTCGTCTATGGGCCTAGCCATATCTGCTGGCCGGGCAAAATCTTTAGGTGATCTGCAGGCAAAGGTTTTATCAATTGGTGATGGCGACACGATCACGGTCGTGGCTGCTGCTGGCCAGATCAGGGTGCGTTTGGCCTGTATTGACGCGCCTGAAATGGCCCAAAAACCCGCCGGTCCAGCTGCCCGGCTTGCCCTACAGCGTTTACTTCCCCTTGGCTCCACAGTTGGCTTGAAGCTGCAGGGCAGTGATCGCTACGGGCGCCAGATTGCCGAGGTATTCCCCAGCGGCAATCCTGTGCCAGTCAATCTCACCTTGGTTCGCGATGGTGATGCCTTCGTTTATCGGAGATATTGGAGCCACTGTGACCAGGAAAGCTACGGAGAAGCCGAACTCAGCGCCCGTTCATTTCGCCGCGGCGTATGGGGAGCTGGTCTTGGCGAAGGATTAGCTCTGCCGTGGGATTTTCGGGCCCAACGGGGGTCGCAGCGCGGGGTGAAAGACCACAGGCCTGATCCATGGCCTTGAAATATTCGTTGATTGATTTGTTGGCCATATAGCGAGCTTCCGCCTCCCGGTTGCGCTCACTTGGTTTATAGAGGAGGTCTAGTTCCCGTTGATCTTGCCAGCCCAGGCCAGAGCGCAATATATCGCTGCTAATCCAGGGCTCTCCCCGCAGGCACATCGCCTGCACCCCATGCCAGCCCTCGTGCAGCAAGGTATTCAATTCGTTGCCCTTGCGGCAGACAATTACCTCCCTTCTGCCGCGCACATACAGCCCAAATAGTTGTCGCTCGTAGCAGCGGGGATGCTCCCGCAGCACACGAAATCCGCGCACCTGGAAATTTTCAATCGCCTGTTCGAGCCTATTGCCCCAGGCCCAGGCTGGAATGCTGCTGCTTTGAGCAATTAGGGCCAGCGCTACGAGACAAATCCCCTTGATCTGTTTACGGCTAGGATTTTGAAAATTGATAGTTCGGCCCATGCGTGGCTTTTTGACTGCTGGATTTTTGGCCCTAGCTGCAGCGATTGTTTCCCCCTTGGGAATTGCTAGCGCCAAGGCAGAGCCGGCTCCGGTTGCCCCCAATACCCTCGCGGCCCTCCTAACCGCCTTAAACGCTAAGCCGGGCGGTTTATACGACGGCCTGCGCTATTTCCAGGTGATGGCTACAAATGGGCCAATAACAATTACCGTTAATTGTGATAAGCAAACCTGGCGGGTGTTGGTGATTGAGGATGGCTCCGGGCGGCCGGGTTATCTAAACGATCCTTTTCTGCCCGCCGGCAATATTCGTTCGTCCCGCATCTGCACGGAGCCAGTAAGAGCTCTTAAGTAGGCCTCAGTTTCCCTGGGGGGCACCGTTGTAGATCACTGATTTGATGCTTTTGCCATCTGGCGACACAAGGATTTGTGTTTGCAAAGTGGCCGCCTGCTTGTTGGTTTCCCAGCCGGGGGCGCCACCTAAAAAGTTAAATAAATAGCCTTTGTCACTGAGGCTTTGCAGGCAGGAGCCGCCACCCTGCTGATACATGCAATTGGCGGGAAAGTACTTGCTCAGGCCGCCATTGATTCTCTCGGCCTCCATCCTGGCCAGGTTTGCCGCCCGTAATTGGGATTTTTCCACCTGGGCATTTGCCGCTGTTGCCAGGGGAAGGCACAGGCAACAGGCGGCAGCCAGGGCTGGCAGTACCCGTTTGGCAAGGTTTAGCAGGAGCTTGCTGGCCATCGATTTATAGGGCAAATAATTTTTCAATCCCATTTCTAGCCCCTAATTGGCCATGGCATCCACGCTCTTGAGCGCCGGGCCGAGAAGTTGTTCGACCCGCTCTAGTTGCTCCTTGCTGCCCATCACCACCAACATTTGACCCGCCTCCAGGCGAACGTCGCTGCTGGGGTTAGCGATTAGGCCCTGGTCGCCATCTCCTTCGCCCTGGGAGAGGGAGGGAACGATCGCCAGCACCAGGGCGCCGGTGCGGCGTCCCAACTGGACCTCCGCCAGGCTGGCGCCGGCCAGCTTGCCCAGGTCTTCGCTGTTGCTGCTCAGTTGGAATTCCTCCACCTCACAGTCGGAGCCCGCCAGCAGGTCCATAAAGGTGACGGCCAGGGGCCTTAGGGCCGTGGCTGCCATGGTGCGACCCCCACTCACGTAGGGGCTCACCACCGCATCGGCTCCGGCCTGGCGCAGCTTGCGACCGGCCTCATCGCTGTCGGAGCGGGCGATTAGTCGGCATTGGGGCGCCAGGCCCCGGGCGCTCAGCACCACGTAGAGATTGGCGGCGTTGCTGGGCAGGGCCGCCACCAGGGAGCGGCAGCGGTAGATGCCCGCTTCGATCAGGGTTTCGTCCAGGGTGGCGTCAGCCATCACCACCGGCAGGCCCCTTTCCTCGGCGGCGGCCTGTCTCTCGGGGTCCATCTCCACCACAAGCAGGGGTACCCCCTCGCGGGCCAGTTGTTCGCCAATCTCCCGGCCGATGCGGCCATAGCCGCAGAGAATCACATGGTTGTGCATGGTGGAAAGCCAACTGCGAAAACGGCGCTCGCGAATGCGCCTGTAGTAGCCGGATTCAGATAGCCCCAGCAGCGCCTGGATGGTCAGTTGCACCACCACCAGGCCGCCGGCGATCAGCAGGGCGGTTACGACCCGGCCCTCGGCATTGAGCACCTGGGTGTGGGGGTCGCTGAAGCCCAGGGTGCTGATCGTGATCAGCACCATCCAGTAGCTATCTCCCCAGTCCCAGCCTTGGGTGAGGTGGTAGCCCAGCGCTGCGGCGTTCACCACAATCGCCAGGGCCAGGGGGGCTTGCCAGGGTCTTAGGGGCCGCCGGGAGGGGGGGCGGCGGCTCCGGCGCCAGGGTGCAACAGGCATGGCGATCTGGATCCGGACATCCAGATCTGTGGTTTCACCTTAAAGGCGCGATCCCGAATTTTTCTGCTCGGAGTGTGGCGGATGGGGCCAGAGGCGAGTAGCCAAGATGGGTGTTTTGAATCGGCTAGGCGCGATGGGTTTGCCAACCCTGCTCAAGGAGAGTGGCCAAAGGGAGGTGTTTTGCGGTCTCACTTCGATCGTGTGGCTGCACCGCCGGATGCCAGATGCCTTCTTTCTGGTGGTGGGCTCACGCACCTGTGCCCACCTGGTGCAGAGCGCCGCAGGGGTGATGATTTTTGCCGAACCCCGCTTCGGCACTGCGATCCTGGGGGAACGTGATCTGGCCGGCCTGGCCGATGCCAACGAGGAGCTCGACCGGCTGGTGGCCGACCTCCTGGCCCGCCGCCCTGAAATTCGCACCCTCTTCTTGGTGGGCTCATGCCCCAGTGAGGTGATCAAGCTCGACCTGGGCAAGGCCGCAGAACGGCTCAACACCCGCCTGGCGGGCCAAGTGCGGGTGCTCAATTACACGGGCAGTGGCATTGAAACCACCTTCACCCAGGGGGAAGACCAGGCCCTGACGGCGATGTCACCCCTGCTGCCCAGCAGCGACGAACCCCAGCTGCTGATCGCCGGCACCCTGGCCGATGCGGTTGAAGACCGCCTGGTGGACCTATTTGGACGGATGGGGGTGGCCGTCGTGCGCAGCCTGCCGCCCCGCCGCTCCACCGAGCTGCCCCCCGTGGGCAAGGGCACCAAACTGCTGCTGGCCCAACCCTTTTTGAGCTCCACCGCCCGGGCCCTGATGGCCCGAGGTGCCGAGCTGGTATCTGCCCCCTATCCCCTGGGGGTAGAGGGCAGCAGCGCCTGGATGGCTGCCGGCGCCAAGGCCTTTGGCATTGATCCGGAGCGGGTGGCCGCCGTGCTCGATCCCCTGGTGGAGCGGGGCAAGCGGGCCATCGCCCCCCATCGGGAAACCTTGAGCGGCAAACGGCTGTTTCTGCTGCCCGATTCCCAGCTGGAGCTCTCCCTGGCCCGCTTCCTGCATCGGGAGTGCGGCATGGAGCTGATTGAGGTGGGCACCCCCTACCTCGATCGGCAGCTCCTCGATGGGGAGTTGGCCCTGCTGCCCGATGACATCACCCTCAGCGAGGGCCAAGATGTGGAGCGCCAACTCGATCGGGTACGGGCCGCCAAGCCAGACCTGGTGGTCTGCGGCCTGGGCCTGGCCAATCCCCTCGAGGCCGAGGGCTTCACCACGAAGTGGTCGATTGAATTGGTCTTCAGCCCGATCCATGGCTGCGACCAGGCCGGCGACCTGGCCGAATTATTTGCCCGCCCGATGCGTCGCCGCGGCGCCATCTCCTTCGCCTGAACCCCCATGGAACTGACCCTCTGGACCTATGAAGGCCCCCCCCACGTGGGGGCGATGCGCATCGCCACTTCGATGGAGGGAGTGCACTACGTGTTGCACGCCCCCCAGGGCGACACCTACGCCGATCTTTTATTCACGATGATCGAGCGGCGCGACCGGCGCCCTCCCGTCACCTACACCACCTTCCAGGCCCGGGACCTCGGGGGCGACACCGCCGAGCTGGTCAAGAAATCGATTAGCCAGGCGGTGGAGCGTTTCCAGCCCGAGGCCCTGCTGGTGGGTGAGAGCTGCACTGCCGAACTGATCCAGGACCAGCCCGGCTCCCTGGCCCAGGGCATGGATTTGGGGGGCATTCCGGTGGTGAGCCTGGACCTGCCCGCCTATTCAAAAAAGGAAAACTGGGGCGCCGCCGAAACCTTCTATCAACTGCTGCGCAACCTGCTCAAATCCCAGTTGCCGGCCCCGGGCACTGCTAAGCCCTTGCCCAGCCGCTGGCGCGAGGAGGGCCGCAGGCCCAGGGTGAACCTGCTGGGCCCCAGCCTGCTGGGCTTCCGCTGCCGCGACGATGTGCGCGAAATTACCGGGCTGCTGGAGGAGTACGGCATTGAGGTGGTGGTGGTGGCTCCCCTGGGGGCGCGGCCAGCTGATTTGGCGCGCATCCCCACGGCCGACGCCAATGTCTGCCTCTATCCGGAGGTGGCCGGGGTGGGCTGTAGCTGGCTGGAGCGCCAGTTCGGCATGCCCACGATCAAAACCGTGCCGATCGGCATTGGGGCCACGGCGGCCTTCCTGCGGGAGCTGCACGGCGTACTCGAGCTCGAACTGCCGGCAGCGCTGCAACCCGATGCCAGCGGTGAATGTGGGGCCGAACGGCGCTCCCGCCTGCCCTGGTATTCCCGCTCGGTGGACTCCACTTACCTCACCGGTAAGCGGGTGTTCATTTTTGGCGACGCCACCCATGCCATCGCCGCAGCGCGGATAGCCAGCCAGGAGCTGGGCTTTGCCGTGGTCGGTCTGGGCACCTACAGCCGGGAGCAGGCCCGTGAGGTGCGGGCAGCGGCGGCCGAGTTGGGCCTGGAGGCCCTGATTAGCGACGACTACCTCGCCGTGGAGCGGGCCATGGCCGAGGCCAGCCCGGAGCTGGTGCTAGGCACCCAGATGGAGCGCCACAGCGCCAAGCGGCTGGGGCTGCCCTGCGCGGTAATCAGTTCACCGCTGCATGTGCAGGATGTGCCGGCCCGCTATTCGCCCCAGATGGGTTGGGAGGGGGCCAACGTGATCTTCGATTCCTGGGTGCACCCGCTGATGATGGGCCTGGAGGAGCACCTGATTGGCATGTTCCGCCACGACTTTGAATTCGTGGAGGGCCATCGCAGCCACCTGGGCGAGGCTCCAGCCCCAAGCTTGGAAACTGCTCCGGCTGCTTCCATTGATGGCCTGGTTTGGAGTGCCGATGGCGAGGCGGAGCTGGCCAAGATTCCCTTCTTTGTGCGCGGCAAGGTGCGGCGTAACACCGAAAACTTTGCCCGGGAGCGGGGGCTGGCGGTGATCGACAGCGAGGCCTTATACGAGGCCAAATCGCACTTCAGCCGTTAGGAGAGCTGAATAGCCATCGATTTGGGTATTTGCACTTAGCCATGTGTGAGCAGATCACCATCAACGGAGCTGGGATGTTTCGCTTTCCACCCAGGAGTGTTGCGGCGGGCCAGGGCAGGCCTTGGATGGAAGCAGATCTCTATAGGCGTTTGGGTTTTCCCTACGTCGCCCTTCGATGACAGCCACGCTCACTCGCCCGGATGGTGAAGGCAGTGTTCAGGTCCACCAGGAACCGGGCATGGATATTGAGACAGGGGCGTTGGTGATCGCCGTCTACGGCAAGGGCGGCATCGGCAAAAGCACCACCTCCTCCAACCTCTCGGCGGCCTTTTCCAAGCTGGGTAAGCGGGTGCTGCAGATCGGCTGCGATCCCAAGCACGACAGCACCTTCACCCTCACCAAGAGGATGGTGCCCACGGTGATCGACATCCTCGAGACCGTGGATTTCCACACCGAGGAACTGAAGCCCGAAGACTTCGTCTTTGAGGGTTACAACGGCGTGATGTGTGTGGAATCCGGCGGCCCCCCGGCCGGCACCGGCTGCGGCGGCTATGTGACGGGCCAAACGGTGAAGCTGCTCAAGGAGCACCACCTGCTGGAAGAAACCGATGTGGTGATCTTCGATGTGCTGGGCGACGTGGTCTGCGGTGGTTTCGCGGCACCGTTGCAGCATGCCGATTACTGCCTGATCGTGACCGCCAACGATTTCGATTCGATCTTCGCGATGAATCGAATCATGCAGGCCATCAATGCCAAGGCCAAGAATTACAAGGTGCGCCTCGGTGGTGTGATCGCCAACCGCTCCGAGGAGACCGACGAAATCGACAAGTTCAATGCCCGCACAGGCCTGCGCACGATGGCCCATTTCAAGACCGTGGACGCGATTCGCAAATCCCGTCTGAAAAAGTGCACCATCTTCGAGATGGAAAGCACCCCGGAAGTTGAGGCTGTGCAGCAGGAATACCTGAATCTGGCCCGCCGGATGCTGGAGAACGTCGAACCTCTCGAGGCGGAATCCCTCAAAGATCGGGAGATCTTCGACCTGCTCGGCTTTGATTGATTGCTTGCTGATGCTCAGGTGATGAAGTTGCCTTTGCCAAACCAGTTGAGCTCCCAACCCTTCAGGATCCGATAGACCACCGGCACCACAAACAGGCTCAGCACTGTTGATACCAGTAGGCCGCAGAAGACCACGGTGCCGATGCTCACCCGGCTGCCGGAGCCAAAGCCACTGGCAAAAAGTAGGGGAACAAAGCCCGCCAAGGAGGAAAAGGCCGTCAGCAGGATCGGCCGCAGCCTGGCGATTGAGGCCTGGCGAATCGCCAGCTCCAGGGGGATGCCCTCCTTGAGGCGCTGGTTGGCGAATTCGACGATAAGGATGCCATTTTTGGCGGCCAGGCTCACCAGCACCAGTAGGCCCATCTGGCCATAGACATCCAGGGGCAGGCCCCGGGCGGCCAACCCCAGCCCGGCACCAAGCAGGGCCAAAGGCACCGTGATCAGGATCACGATCGGATCGATGAAGTTGTCGTAAAGGGCGGCGAGCACCAGCAGCATCACCAGGATCGCCAGGCCAAATACCCGCAAATTGCCGCCCGCAGCCTTCATCTCTTCCCGGGCCAGGCCAGCCCAGGCCAGTTCGGTGCTGCCGTTGCCCACCTCGCTTTGCACCTGCTCCAGGATGGCCATTGCCTGGCCAGTGCTCACCCCAAGCTTGGGCAGGGCCCGAATGTTGATGGCCCGCTCCAGTTGGCTGTGGTTGATCGTGGTGGGGCCGCTACCGCGCTCCAAACTCACCAATTCGGCAAGGGGAATTAATTTGCCGTCGCGGCTTTTTACCCGCAGGCTCAACACATCCCCCGCATCCTTGCGGGAGCTGCCATCGAGCTGCACGATCACTTTGCGCACCTCCCCGCCTTCGAAGCTGTCGTTTACATAGTTGGAGCCAAAGCTGGCCCCTAAAACATCGATCACGCTGCTGAGATCCACCCCCAAGGAGGCCATCTGCAGCCGGTTGGGAACCAATTGGATCAGGGGTGCTCCGGCACTGAAACGGGTCGAGACCCGCTCAAATTGACCGGTGGCCGTGGCGGCCTTGATGAAGTTGCGCGATTGCTTTTCAAAAGCCTCCAGATTCATCAATCCGTTGCTGGTGTCGAGCAGTTCGATCTCCAGGCCCCCTTCCGCGCTGAAGCCCCGCACCGAGGGGGCTTCGCTCAGTTGCACCACTGCCCCCCTTACCTGGCGGCGCAGCTTGGCGTTTAGCCGCTCCCCGACGGCCCGGGTGGAGGCATCCGGGCCGCGCCGTTCTTCGATCGGGGCCAGCCGTAGGTAAAAGACGCCCTTGTTGGGGCTGCTGTCGCCAAAGGAACTGCCGGCGTTGAAATTGGCGCGGGTAATCAACGGTTCGGTGGTGACCACCTGGCGCACCTGGTTGAGCACGGCCTGGGTTTGCTGGATGCCCAGGCCATCGGCCAGGATCACCACCCCCCGCAGCTGGCCGTTGTCTTCCTGGGGGATGAAGGTGGTGGGCCGGGTTTGCAGCACCACCGCCGTGAGCAGCAGGCCCGCCAGCAGTAGGGCCATCACCCTGCGCTTCTGCCCCATCACCCGATCCAGCCAGCGGCCATAGGGAGCTTCGAGGGATTCCAGGGCCCTGCGGGGTGGATCGATCCAGCGGGCCAGCCAGGTGGGCACCCGCTGGCCTGGCTGCAGCAATCTGGAGGCTGCCACCGGCGTGAAGCTCAGGGCATTTAGGGAGGAAAAAGCAATGGCGGCGCTCACCGTGATCGCAATTGGGGCGTAGAGCCGGCCGAGGCTGCCGTCTAACCCCAACACCGGAATGAACACCACAATCAGCACCAGGGATGTGGCGATTACGGCCCCGGCCAGCTCGGCCATTGCTTCGCGGGCCGCCTGCAGGGGCGGGGTGCCCCGTTCGAGCCGGCGGCCGATGTCCTCACTCACCACGATGGCGTCGTCTACCACCAGGCCCGTGGCCAGCACCATCCCAAACAGGGTGAGGGTGTTGAGGGATTGGCCGCAGAGCTTCAGCACGCTTAAGGCCCCAATCAGGGCCACCGGCACGGCCGAGGCGGTGATCAGGGCCAGCCGGGGATTGCCCAGGCCCAGCAGCAACACCACAAACACCAGCACCACCGCATCCCGCAGGCTGTCGGTGGTGCTTTGGATGCTGCCGCGCACGTAGTCGGCCTCATTGGTAATGAGCTGCAGGTCAACGCCGGGTGGAAATTTCGGCCCCAGCCCATCGATGGCCCGGTTCACCGCATCACTTACGGCGATCGCATTGCTGCCATCACGCTGGTAGACCGCCAGGGAAACGCTGGTCTGGCCCTTGAGGTTGGTGGCGATGGTGCCATAGCCCTCGTTGCCAAGCTCCACCCGGCCCACGTCCTTGAGCAGGGTCACGCCGCCATTGGGGGTGCGGGCCACCACCAGTTGGTTGAAGGCTGCGGGGCTATCTAGCCGACCCTCCATCCGCAGGGGCAGGGTGATTTCCTGGCCCCTGGGGCTGGGGGCATCACCCGCCTGGCCCAGGGCCGCCAGCAGGTTTTGCTGCTGCAGTGCCGCCGTCACATCGCCGATCGTGAGGCCCCGCTCCTCCAGGCGGGCCGGATCAAGCCAGAGGCGGAAGGCCAGGTTGCTGCCGCCCGATACGGTCACATCACCCACCCCCGGTAGCCGCTGGATCCGTTCCTTAATCACCTGGTTGACCCAGCCACTGAGGAAGGTGTTGCTGTACGTGTTGGCATCGGCGCTGAAATTCAGCACCATCAGCAGATCGTCGGAGCTGCGGCGCACCTGTACGCCAAAGCGCACCACCTGGGCCGGGAGTTGGCGGTTGATCACCGCCACTTCGTTTTGGGTATTGATCTGGTTGAGCTCGGGATCGCCGCCGCTGAAGGCGAGGGTCACCGTGCTGCCATTGGCCGAGCTGGTGGAGCGAATCGTGTCGAGCCGCTCCAGGCCATTCAGTTGTTTTTCGATCAGGGCCGTTACCCCCTGTTCCACCACCTCGGGGCTGGCGCCGGGATAGTTGGCCCGCACCGTGACCCGGCCCGGGGCAATCGGCGGCAGGTTTTCCACCTGCAATAGGGGCAGGCTCACCAATCCGGCTAGCAATACCAAAAGGCTCAGCACCAAGCTGAGCACCGGACGGCGCAGGAAGGGATCGCTGATCGATTTCACGGGAGGGGCCAGTTCACGGGAAATGGCTGGTTAGCCGAGGTCGCGCTTAAGCACAACACATAGATAGTCGGGTGCCTTGTAGCGACTTGGCAAGCAAATGTGCAACTGCTCTAGGCGACTCCAGCACACCGTGCGTTGGATGGCTGCCAGGTTTTTTCCTTCCTTCAACAGAATCCTTAGGGCCTTGCAGTAAAACGAATAGTTGGCTTCCAGCTCCCCAATCGTTAGACCTTGACTATGGCTCATCACCCTTTGTGCACCCGGGAGTAGCGGGGGTGCTGTTTCAACCTAAGTGGCCGACAGATTCAGCCGTGAACAGAGCCGGGGCAGGCTGAGCCCCTGGACCAGCAAATTCAGCACCACCACTATGAAAACAATGCTCTGGGCATTCTGGGTTAGGGAGTCCACCATGGAGGGATCTATACCCCGTATTTCTGGGATCTCAGCCATCAATTTGTAGGAGAGGGCTAGGGGCACGGCACCGCGCAGGCCGCACCAGGAAACCAACAGGTTTTCCTTGGTGGTGAAAGGTGATAGGGGTTGGAAGATCAGCACACTCAAGGGCCTGGCAACTAGCATTAATGCCGCAGCCGTAAGGATGCCAACCGGGAGTGCTGGCATGAGGCTGAGGGGGTTGACCAGGAGGCCAAAAAGAATAAATATGGTGAACTCAACCATCGTGTTGAATGGCAGCAATACTTCCTGTAGGGAATTGTGATTTATATCGTTATTTTTGTAGGTCATATTTGTCATCAGTAGCCCCGTTAGGTAGACCGCAATAAAGCCGGAGCCCCCCAGTACCTGGGTGCAGCCATAGTCGGCAAAGGCGATTGCAATGGCCACAATTAGGAGCTGGGATCGCTCATGGGCCAGATGGTCGATCACGAATTTGGCCACATAGCCAAATAGGGCACCAATGATCAGGCCACCGCCCACCTGCTGGAGGAAGTCCCGCAGGCCGGTCAGGCCTATGCGCACTAGGGAGGCCTCCGTATTGAGGTTGGCCGCACCCGAAGACAAAAAGATGCCCCCGACCACTCCGAATACCAAAATTGCCGCCGGATCGTTGACGGAAGACTCAAATTCGAGCAGGTGCCTGAGGCGATCGGGAAGGAGGTTTTGAACCTTGGCGAGCACGCTGATCGTGGCCCCCGCATCGGTGGAGCCCAGGCACGCGGCGATCAGCAGGGCAGCGCCGATGGGCATGTTGTTTAGGAAGCCGGGGGCTATGAAATCTCCAGCCGGGGAGGAGAGGAACCAAATCAGGCCCCCCAGCATCAATGAGGAAATCGCAACGCCGCCGATGGCCAGCACTAACCCGTATTCCAGGAAGCCCCGGATGGTTTTGACATCGGTTTTTAGACCTGCGTAGAACAGCAACAAGGCCAAGCCAAAAACAAATATCTTTTCAGCTTTTTCAAAGCCAATATTTAGAAATTCAAAATTTAGTGACAGGCCAAGTAGGAGTACCCCCAGGATTGCGGGCACACCAATCTTGATCGAAAAGCGGCTGATTATAAGGCTGCCCAGAAAAAGTAGGCCAATGAATAGCACCTGGGTTTCCAGGGGAATCTTTTCCAGTCCCGTGGTGGAGGCGAATGGGAAGTAGGGCATTGGCTATTAGCTTTTAGGAAGCTGGTCTGCTTTGCCAAGGCTGGCAGCCTGCCCTGGGCTGAGCCTACCGGCCGCCAGCAGCACCTCAGTAATTTGCTCGATGGTGAGCACAGCGTGGCAGCGGTAGCCAGCTTCGGCTAGCAGTTCCTTGGCCTGGCGGTCATGGTCGCCGCCGTGGTCTATGAACACCACCACATCGCGGACGATCAGGCCCGAGCTCTCCAGTTTGGCGATGCCACCCATTACCGAACCGCCCGTAATCAGGATGTCGTCTACGACCACCACCTGCTCGCCCTCGTAGAAATCGCCTTCGATTAGGCGGCGGGCCCCATGGGCCTTTACCTCCTTGCGGGGGTAGATCAATGGTTTGTGTAGTTGCAACGACAGGCCGGTGGCAGTGGGCAGGGAGCCGTAGGGAATGCCGGCAATGCGATCAAACTGCAGCCCCTCCAATTTGCCGGTGTAGGCATGAAGTACCCGATGGAAGAGGTTGGGGTCGGAAATTATCTGGCGCAGGTCGATGTAGTAGTTGAAAAGTGCGCCCGATGCCTGCACATAGTCGCCAAATAACAGGCAGCCAATATCAAACAATTCCACAATTAATTCGCCAAGTTCCGCCGCAAAGGGATCTGTGACAGGGGGATCCGTCGCCATTTGGCCAGTGGCCAGGGCGGGCTTGGCCGCTTCCGGTGGAATCCACAGGGCACAGCTCTCGGCCTCCGGGCTGGGGGCTTGGCTGGGGCTGGGGCTGGTTTGGTTTTGGTTGCTTTGGCGCTGTTTTTCCCTGCGCTCTAGCCAATGTTCGCGCTTGGCACGGATTTGTTTTTTCAAGGCTTCGGCCCTGGCCCCAATCGAGTCCTCGATCAAGAGGTTTTGGGGAAGGGGCAGCAGCAGCCCGTCGGCGGCATCGCTCAGGCCCGCTTCGAGCATCGCTTCGAGGCTGTCCTCCCCTGACCAAAGACTGCGCAGGATCACAAACCGCTGCGGGGCCGCTTTTCGCACCCTGGCCAGCACCGCCGGGTCGCTGGTGCCCACCTCCAGCAGCACCTGCTCTGGGGTGCCCCAGAGCTGGGTTTCACGCACGATCTGCAGATAGAGGGGCTCGGCCTCATTTGGGTAGTGCTGGATCAGGCGGGCCGCTTCGTTGGAGCTGTGGCAGGTCATCACCACGGCCTTGCCGGGATAGAGCAGGAAGGGGGCGGCGATGTCCTGGCCCGCCAGGGGTGAAAGGGTTACGGCATCTGCTCCAAATTCCTTGAACAGGTAATGGGCGAGGGCCGATGAGGAGTTGAGATCCCCGTGTTTGGTGTCGACGATCAGGGGCAGATCCCGCGGCACCAGATCCCGCACCTCCAGCAACAGCTCCAGGCCCACGGGCCCCAGGGCCTGATAAAAACCCAGGCTGGGCTTGTAGGCGCAGACATGGGGGGCTGTCTCCTCAATTACCGCCTTGATCCACTGGCGGGCCTGGCTGAGGAAGGAGCGGCCGCCCATCCCCCGCTGCTGCGCCCAGCTCTGCAGCATCTCCGGGTTGGGATCAAGGCCCGTTACCAGCAGCGACTGCCGCTCGCTAATTGCATCGGTTAGTTGGACGAAGAAGCTCATGGCTGCAGCCGCCAGGGCAGGTTCTCACCGGCGTGGAAGGGCACCAGCTCGACGCCCGAGAGATGGAGGCGTTCAGGAATCAGCTGGGGCTCGCGGCTGAGCCTGATTGTGCCCTGGTTTTGGGGAAGGCCATAGAAGCGGGGTCCAAATTCGGAGGCGAAGCCCTCCAGTTTGTCTAGGGCACCCTCCTGTTCAAACACCGTGGCGTAGCTCTCGATGGCAAAGGGTGCACAGAAAATCCCGGCGCAACCGCAGGCCGATTCCTTGGCGTTGCGGGGGTGGGGGGCTGAATCGGTGCCCAGGAAAAATTTCGGGTTGCCCGAGGTGGCTGCGCTGCGCAGGGCAATGCGGTGCAGTTCGCGCTTGGCCACGGGCAGGCAGTAGAAGTCGGGGCGCAGGCCACCCCTAAACATGGCGTTGCGGTTGATGTGCAGGTGGTGGGGTGTGATCGTGGCGGCCAGGTTGGCCGGGCCGGCGGCCACGAAATCCACCGAATCGGCTGTGGTGATGTGCTCCAACACCACCTTCAGGCCTGGATGCCGCTCCAGCAGGGGGGCGAGCTGGCGTTCGATGAAAACCGCCTCCCGATCAAAAATATCGATCTCGGCATCGGTCACTTCCCCGTGGATCAACAGGGGCATGCCGATCCGCTCCAGGGTTTCGATCACTGCAGTGATGGCCTCCAGGCTGGTAACGCCGGCGGCGGAGTTGGTGGTGGCGTTGGCGGGGTAGAGCTTGCAGGCGCTGAAGACCCCCTCCCTAAATCCCCGTTCCAGTTCGGCCGGATCGATGGAATCGGTCAGGTAGGCGGTGAGTAGGGGGGTGAAGCCGCCGCCAGCTGCCTGGCGGATCCGTTCCCGATAGGCCTGGGCCGCCTGCACCGTGGTGATCGGCGGATTGAGGTTTGGCATCACGATCGCCCTGGCGAACTGCCTGGCCGTGCTCTTCGCCACCGCCTCGAGCATGGCGCCATCGCGCAGGTGAACGTGCCAGTCGTCGGGTTGTCGAATCGTGAGCGACTGGTCGGCCATGGCTGCGGGCCTGGGGAGATTTGTTTGGATAATGTCAGAATCTTTAGGTTTATTGCAGATCCTTGGATGTCCGCTGGAACGCCCGTTGTCTCAAAGCCCACGATCGGTGAACTTGAAGCCGGCTATCCCAGCTGTTGCAAGGCCCTACGGATCCTGATCAAGGACAAGAAAAGCATTGAGGCGATCCAGCGCACCGTTGCCTGGGAAAGGCTGACCCTGCTGAACAAGAGCTTGCCTAGCCGCTACAAGGCCCCCGATTACCTCTATTTCATGCTTAAGCGCGAGATTGAACAGCCCGTTTCTGCGGCTGCCTGAGCCTGCTCCCGGTGTGGTGGGTTAAGCGCAAATCATGCCCGCGCCCAAGGTTTAAGGCCGCTGATCCAATCGGCCACCAGAATGCCCGCCGCCATGGCCGGAACCCCTAGTAGGGCATGGGGTGATCCCATCGGGATGAAGCGAAAAAGTTGGCTGTCGTTGCCCCCTAGGGCAAGCTCGGCACCTACCACCATCACCAGCCCCCAGCCCAGCCAGCCCACATGCCGGTTGCGGGGGGCTTGGGCCTGAAATTTGCGCCGCCAAAGGTTGATCGCCAGCATGCCGAGGGGAAAGCTGAGGCCGGCCACCAGGGCTACGCGCCGATCCTGGCCCGCTAGGGATTCGGCAAGGTGCTTAGCGAGATCAGATGGCTGCCAGGGCAACACGCTGACAATTAGCAGGGCCATCACCACCCCCATGCCAAGCATCAGGGCCCAGGCCCTGCTGCCAGTGAGGCCAGGGATGGCGTCATTGGGGGTAAAGGGCGTAGCGCGGCGTAGGGCCTGGATTTCCAAGGTCAGCAGTGCGGCAGCCAACACCCCCGCCACGAGCCCCACCCCCATGGCGGCGGGGCTAGCCATCAGTCCATGTAGGGGAGCCAGCAGCAGGTAGCCCAATACCCAGCCCCCAAGGGTCCAGATCCGACCCCCCTGGCCCTGGGCCAGCTGGTTCATGCTGCCGATGAAACAGCCGCCATTGGCGTAGGCCGCCAGGCCAAACAGGAAGCCGCCCAGGCCCACCCTGCCGGTGGCGGGGAAAAGGCCAGGGTCTGCGGCCAGGTTGAGATCTGTTTTTAAGGCCCACACGATGCAGCTGGTGAGCATCACCCCCACCAGGCAGCGCAGGGGGGAGCTAAGCCCCTGGCGGGTCTGCAGCACCACCTTCACCATGCAGAAGCTGGTGAGGCAAAAACCAGCCCCGGCCAGGGCAATTAGCAGTAACTCCGCCGCAAATCGGGGCCCACTCATGGCGCGCTCCCCCCACCCAGCCTGGCCCGTGGGCCCCGCCAGAGGTGCTGGCTGACGGCAAAGGGGGGCAGCCGCGTCAAAATGATTTTCCAAGGGGTATGGTTAGAGATTGTTTGCCGCGATCTTGATGAACCAGCTGCTTTCTTCGCTTCACCCGAATCCAGGATGGACCGGAGCCGCTCTCGCACCCGTTGCGAACCAACCGATCTCCGACACGGTGGGTAAACATTGCATTCTCGAGCTCTACGGTTGTAGTAGCGCCAAGCTCGACGACGAAGTTTTCCTTAGGGACGCCATCACCACAGCAGCGCAACTGGCTGGCGCCACCCTGCTCAACCTGATTACCCACCGTTTTGAGCCCCAGGGCGTAACGGGTTTGGCCCTGTTGGCTGAATCCCACATTTCGATCCACACCTGGCCGGAATCGGGCTATGCGGCCGTGGATGTGTTCACTTGCGGTGACCACACCATGCCGGAAA
Organism: Cyanobium sp. HWJ4-Hawea; assembly: GCF_024345815.1. Classification (NCBI taxonomy): domain Bacteria; kingdom Bacillati; phylum Cyanobacteriota; class Cyanophyceae; order Synechococcales; family Prochlorococcaceae; genus Cyanobium; species Cyanobium sp. HWJ4-Hawea. The sequence goes on from NZ_JAGQBV010000031.1 coordinate 26,074, forward strand.
GGGCCTGCCAGGTGCTGGCAGAAAGGCTGGATGCGGGCAATCACAAGCTCACCAGCTTCCGCCGTGAAACCCCCAGCGCCATCGCCGACACCCCCCGCGAACCTGAGCTCGAACCCCATTGGTTGGCATCCGTTGGTGCGGGCATTTCAGCTGAGCGCCTGGCAGAACACCTTGGGCAGCCCTGCTTTTAGGGCATCGCTAAGTAGGGCGGCGCGGTTGCGGTTTCTACTGCGTTGGGGTTCGCTGCTGCGCACCTCAACCAGGTAACCATCGCTGCGTTGGGGGCTCCAGGAAATCAGCAGCCGTAGATCTTCTCCGGCGGTTTTTTTGGTGGGGTTTGCCTCGGCAAAAATCACCCCGCTTTGCCAATCCGCAAGGCAAAGGCTCATGCCTAATTGCTCTAGGTAGAGGGTTAAGGATTCGCTCTCAAACGAAATTGAACAGCTGTGGTGCCATTGATGAAAGGCCATGGGGGCTTTCTAGATCTCAGCATCTGGGGATGTAGGTGATCTGGATCACTGGGTCAGGTTGTCTTTACTGTCCTTGAGCTCCTTCCAGATTTTGCGAATCTGGTCATAGGCCTGCTCCTGGCTCAATTTGCCGTTGCTTTGTAGGCCAACGATCAGACCGATGCGTTCTGCAAAGGTTTCTAGATTTTGGTGAAAGACCAGGCGCTCAGGTGTCCAGTCCGAGCCCCGGTAGCTGGAGTGGACTTCCAGGGGAGATTGAACTTCAGGCCCTGGGCCATCGCCGTCAAGGGGGGCGCTGCCCATTACGAAAATTTACCAATATTAAACCCTAGGCAGGCCAGGTTAAGCATTCTTAAAGACGCCCCACCTTGCCGCACATGGGCTTGTTGTCTGCAGCACAACTATCTGCGGACCACCGCCCTCAACATGCTGTAGCCCGGTTGGGAGATTACGGTCATGGTCAAATTTCTCGATGATTGGTTCCCCCAGGTGGTGCTCTGCCTACTGATGCAGGCTTTCATTATTGGTGGCGCCAGGGTGCTTGATCGGATTGGCCCTTCGCAGCCCCTGGGCCCCAGCGCCCAATTAGCACTCTGAAAAGGCCGGCTCTACAGGCTATTTTGCTGAATTGTGATCTGGGATACATCGCCGGGTGATCTATTTGGTGGCGCGCAGCCGATCTAAATAGGTATGGTTTGAACGACTTCTGTCTGAAGTCAAAACCCTATCGGTGTGAGGACCCCGATGAAACTTTCTAAAAAGCTAGTGCTGGCCATGGCCGGTACCGGCCTGCTGGCCCCCATGGCCGCTCAGGCTCAAGAGGTCGCTTCGATGGGCAGCCGTGCTGCCATCAACGAGTACTCCCAACAGCAAGACAACGACACCTTCCGCGCCTGGGCTTCTAAGAACCAGGTGACCAGTGTCAACCAGTTTTCCGATGTGAAGCCCACCGATTGGGCCTACCAGGCCCTTTCCAACCTGGTGGAGAAGTACGGCTGTGTGGCCGGCTATCCCGATGGCAAGTTCAAGGGTGCCCAGGCGATGACCCGCTTTGAAGCGGCCGCCATCTTGAACGCCTGCCTCGATCGCGTCTCCGAGAAGACCGACGAGCTGCAGAAGCTGATGGATGAGTTCGACAAGGAACTCACCGTGCTTACCGCCCGGGTTGATGGCCTCGAGAGCAAGGTGGGCAAACTCCAAGCCCAGCAGTTCTCCACCACCACCAA